>QNXQ01000210.1 GCA_003978875.1 Aquifex sp.
GTCATTGATTTTCTAAGATTAGGTTAGGTTAATAGATACTAACCGATGGTCATACTATGACCACGTTCTAGGTCTTGAAAATCAAAGTCTTTCTCGATTGTGGTCGTAGTATGACCACAGTAAAGACAACAGTGGTCGTAGTATGACCACTTATTTATACCAAAACTATACGATGTTTAGATTGTGTGAATCACCGTTGCTATCTGTACCTACAGCTCTAGCATTTTGTTGTATTTCATCTATAATTGCACTTGCTATTGCTTCTGCAAATTTATCAAGCCAGTTATTTCCATTTGGATCCGTAGTGGAAACACCAAAGCCTCTTGCAGAAAGTTCGTTAAGTATTCTGTTTTTTAGGCTAAGTTTATCCATAGCCATTTTCTTTCACCTCACTTGCTTGCTTTTACTGTAGCAGAAAAGTCAACATGTGGGCTTCCTATAAATGGACACAAACATTGCGAGTTAACAACGCCACCTAATAAACCGCTGCCGCCATCTATATCTATTGTTCCTTTTGAAACAATGGTGGTCTTACCAGTAACATTTACGTTTGCATTCCCTCCAACTGTAATATCCGTATTTCCATTCACCGTTACACTCGCATTTCCGGAACAATTTACCGTTACATTCCCTCCGGTGATGTCTATCGTAGTAGAACCATTAGTTCCATTTACAGAGAATTTGTAATTGTCTAACGTCATTTCGGCTGTAATAGTGTTGTTTCCATCTGTTGTGGCTAATTTCATATAATCAGGCATAAGATTAATGGATGCTACTTTACCTGTATTTTCATCAATTACTTCAATTAGTAGGTTGTCTTTCATTATATGAATGATGCCTCGCTTATTTCTTCTGTTTAAATTCTCGGTTTCAGAACTTTTATCCAGAGTCTTATCCCATTTTTCCAGTTTTATAGTGTCATCTTCTACTACTATGAACCAGTCGTACACTTCTGACCTGTTAAGGTCAGTGTCACAGCTTCCTGCAAGTCTGAATACGGAATTACCGGGTGTTTTGTAGAATGTTTCAAGTGAAAAACCGTCATTGTGGATTTCTAATCTTCTTGATACTAACCTGATTAAATCATCTAAAAATGTTACAAGAATGTGGGCCAGGTCTCCTGAAGATATATCTACAGCGAAAGGATTCACTTCTACAGAAGAGGTTTTAGGAGTACTAACTATATAATCTGATCCTGATGGATGATCTTCATTTCTAGGGGCTTTTGTAGCTGTTAGTACAATCTGTCTGTCCAGTATAACAACTGTTTCACCTATAGCAGGCGTTCTGCCACAAACTTTTAGTCCACTCAAAGTATCTTTGGCCGTTGCTACGTCTACAAGAAGAAAGCCTTCTTCATCTTGGTAAGTATTAAGCACTCTTCCGATTTCTTCCATCGTAAAGCTCCATAAAATGTTCTTTTAGTCTGTCAACAAGCTCCTCGATAAAAAAGTCGTTTAGTTCGAGTTCATCTGCAAGAAGGATCATTTCAACGACTTCTTTTAGTCCTGACCAGTTTCCGGTTTCCTTACAATGTAGGAAAGCAAGTTCTACGTCAATATCACTCGACAATTTTTCAAAGAATTGCTCTATAGGAAATTCCATGACTACCACCACCCGAAGTACCAGAAGGGACTTTCAATGGTACCGAACCCGCTTTCCAGATTTGCTTGAATCTTAACTTTTGAAGTAAGAATTTCAGCCTTTTCTTCGTAAATAGCTGCGGCTTGAGCGTATTCTGCGATTATCGTGTTAAAAGATACTGCTGTACCGCCCGACTGGTAGTCCACATTGTTCCTGGACAGTTCTCTTATTCTCATCTGAAGAAGTATTGAAATCGTATGGTATATTAGGGGTTCTATAAGAATAGGTGGCAATGTTTCGGCTGTAAAGTTGGTTATAGGTGAAGTTATATTAATCCTGTTTACAGCTCTGTCTATAGCTTCCGATATTTCCGTATCACTGAATTCCGGTTTGTTATCTCCGAGTGTATTGAATTCCGGTAAGTCTCTTATAGCAGTTCTAACTTTGTTGATCAATTCTTGCTTAGTCATTTGAAAGAAATTTTGAGAAGCACAATTCTTTATGATGCTTAAGACTATATCCAGACTACAGGCTACTTATGTTGCCCTTTTTAAGGAGTTGGCACCGCAGATTTCGGATGAGTTTAAAAAGATCCATGTAGAGATTGGAAAACTTGGAGATCCAAATGCTAAGATCCAGGTACCTGCTATTTACGTTACACGAGGTAATGCAACTGTTCAGTATTTATCAATTCGTAACTTGAAGAATTTTAGCGTTCAACCTTTTAAGTATAGTCACGTAGCTTTGCTTACTTTACCTATCATCATAGAAGTTGTTGCTGGAAACTACGGCAGTTGTGAAATACTTACAGACACTTGTATGAGAATAATCCTTGTATCTAAGAGGTTTGTAGAAAAAGAGTTTCAGATACACTTCATCGGAAACCCTGTAGTTTCTCCTCCGGAAATTGCTGAACAAGGTATGAAAGAGTGGAAATCTATAATTCAGTTTGAAGTCCAGAAAGAAATCCAGTGGGAGGAAGGAAAAACAGGTCCTCTAATAGAGCAAATAATCTTCAGGGTTAACCCAAAACAAAATTCTCCTTAGGAATATTCTCGGAGGTAGAAAATGGCAGCAGGTTATATAAGACCTTCTGTACTTGTTATTCAGGAAATTAGAACAGCATCACCTCCTTTGATACTGCCTGACCAAAAAGTTTGTATTGTAGGGCCTGCATATCAAATTGTGAGAGATAAGTATGCCGGTGCTTATACTCCCGGAGGAGTAACACTTCCGGTACCTGATCTTATAACGGGCGCGATAGTAGATACTAATACTCTTAAGGTTGTAATCAAGAATGCTGAAGTTGATAAGGTAACTTTGGCTGGTATATCTATCACTGCTGGTTCTGATTCTTATACTGACGCTACAGTCAATTTTGAAACCCTAGGTGTAAAACCTGGAGATGTTTTTGTAGCAGGTAATTTCAGAACACAGATAATAAAAGTATCTGGTAATACTATCTACTTTGCCGATACTGTAAAAGCAGATTTAACAAATGTTACAGCTTACATTAGAGAGTTTATTACGTTCAACGTACTTCCTTCGGATGTTACTTATAACCAAACTAAAGCCGAACTTACAATAAATGTTTCCAACGCAATTATATACTCAGGTCAGATATTTGTAAGTTACAAAGCTATAAGAGCGGATATAGCTAATAAACTGCTCACGTTCTCTTCTATCAATGATGTTGAACTGCAACTAGGAGAAATATCTCTTAAAAATCCACTTGCTTACGCTGTGGCTAAAACACTTGCAAATACTGTTGTAAGTGTTTTCGCAATGCCTATTGAATCTGACGATTTTAATGGCTACGCAAATGCAATGAATGCTCTTGCTGCAGAAGATGTGTATTTCATTGTTCCTTTAACGCAAGACCCGGCAGTTATAGGACTTTTAAAATCCCAAGTAGAAGCTCTTTCTAAGCCTGAAGTTAAAAAGTGGAGAGTTGCCATTGTAGCTCCAGAATTACCTGAAGAAGTTTTAGTTACTTCTGGTACAGGTGATCTAACTAACGGTGTTCTATATGACCCTAACGCTAAGTTCTTAGAAACAATAGGAAATGCTCAAGATTATTCTTATTATCTCAAGGTAAACGGTAATTATTACAAGATAGCCGGAGTTATAAACAACAATAAATTACAGCTCGAAGTACCTTATCCGCCTGATGCTGTAGGAGCTAACTACGAAGTTGTTCTTAAGGTAGAAACTAAGGTAGATAGATTGAAAATACTTCAATCTATCATACCCGGAATCAAATCTAGAAGAATTGTTGCTATATTCCCTGATGTTGTTGTAGATGAAGATGGAAACTATGTACCTTCTTACTATGCCGCAGCTGCTGTTGCCGGAATGTTATCAGGATTACCTCCTCACAAGCCTGCTACTTACATGGGAATAGGAGGTTTTACCAGGACACCTTATACAGATGGTTCATACTTTACAGAGGATGAACTTAATGAAATAGCTGGTTACGGTTATCTTATCCTAACGCAGGATTCAAGAACTGCTCCTATATATATTAGACATCAAATAACAACTGATGATACTTCTGACTACACAAGAGAGCTTTCTGCTGTAAGAACTGTTGACTACTTGTCTGTAGTGTTTGAACAAGCTATAAAACCTTTTATCGGTAGGTTTAACCTCATAGATGAAGTTATTTACATGATAAAAGAAACTATAAAGTCTACGGCTAATATGCTCATGTCTTATAGGGAATCCTTTATAGGATCTCCTTTACTCAGTTATACTCTTGAATCTGTAGAAAAGCTGAATGATACAACACTTGATATAGGTATTAGAGTTCAAATACCGATGCCACTTAATTACGTGTTCTTGAGAATTATTGTATAGTAGGAGGTTGAAATAAATGGCAATTACTTGGCCTAATAACAACTGGGTAGAAGTTGACTTGGACTACGCTGACCAAGTTGTTGCAAGGGCGGAGTATACGTTCATTTTTATAGGTCCTCCCCGTGTAAAAGATCTTTCTCAAAGAAATATTTTACAGGCTATATACTACGGTGTGAAAAATAAAGATCTTTCTTCTATATTAGAAGGTGAGAAGGTAGGAACGAAACTTATTCCTTTAGGTCTTGCACAAGGGTTAGCTATTTCCAACTCCAGAAGAAGAATACCTGTAGTTGAAATAGGAAGCGAGTTAATGGGATTTGTTTCAGACCAAACTACATTTGCTCAAGTTTCCATACAGAGACTTATTGCGGATAATGACTCATTCTTGAAAAAGGTTAAGTCAAAGATTGTTCCAGAAGATTTAAGAGATACCGAACCAGATTCCAGATTAGACTTTGCACTCCACGGTAAAGCTTCTAAGTTTCCATTTGGAATGGCTTTAATTCTATACACTGACATATCAAATGAACCTATAGGAAAACTTTACATAGAAAACTGTAAAGTAATGGGAATAAGCTCTACTGTAGGTGCCGGTCAATCAATTCTGTATGAAGGAATACAAATTGTAGCACACAGGATACTCGAAGGAAACTTTACTATGCCTGAAAGCACACAAGAGAATAATAACAATAATAATCAAGGAAACAACGCAGGGTAATGGCTAACTGGGTAGAAATTGATTTAGACTATATAGACCAGATAATAGCCCGGGCCGAGAATACTATTATTTTAATAGGTCTACCAAGAGTTCGTATGATCTCTCCTATATCGCGTGCCTTGTTCCTATTTAATTACTCTTACAGTGAGACGCTGTCAAAAATTCTCGACATTGTAAAGTCTTTCTCATCTGACTTTATTACAGTAGGAATGGTACAAGGCCTTTCTTTTAACGTTATAAGACAGAGAGCAACTGTATTTGAGCTTGGTAAAGAAAGGCCAACCTTTTTAACAAGCCCATCTTCTATAGTGTCTTTAGGTATTTCAAGGTTGATTGCTTATTCTGATAGTTTGTTCAAGAAATTTACCAGCACAATTCCGGATGATGATGGTTTTATAAATTGGAGTCAGTTTGAAGATCCTTCTAAGTTTGATGCAAGTCTTTACAGGACTGAAGATGTTATTTTTCCATTTGGAATCGGTTTAATAATTTACTCTGAGAGGGATATAAGACCTATAGCTAAGTTGTATTTTGAAGGATGTAAACTTGAGTCATTAGGTTCCGTAATTACAACTGGCAATCCTATCACAGTAGAGAACGTGCAGATAATAGGACATAGGGTAGTTCAGTTGGATACCAAAGATATAAAGGAGTCATAGTATGGATTTTGGAGGTGGTTTAAAACTAGCAGGGTCTATAATGGCAGCCGTAAATTCTCTTATTCGCATGTACGGCGAAGATGCTAGTAGAAGTCCGTTTTTATCTGATATGTATGATTTTTTCAGACTTTCTCCTTCTGATTTTAATATAACAATAACATCCTGTCATGATGACCACACTCTGCTTAGCTTGGCTTTAATGCAAGACTTTTCTTTTAATCTTAACAGGGAAATTAACTTAATAACTTCTTTAGAAGCTCCGGTATACATGGCAATTTCAAACAGAAGAATTTCCGGAAGTGGTTATATAAGTAAGGTTTATACTACTCCTCTGGCTT
>QNXQ01000073.1 GCA_003978875.1 Aquifex sp.
TTATAAACTTTAATAAATAAGTTATTTTCATTCTCTGGAATTCCTGATTTGTACCCACTAACCTCTACCATGAACTCTTTTGAAAATTCCACAAAAAAAATATTTGAGAGCTGAACGGATAACCCAAAAGTATCGAATCCGCTACCGAAATTGGTCGTAGTTGCAGGTACTTCAATTTTAATCATTAAGTACTATTCTAAATGTTTATTAACCCTCCATCTCATTTACAGTTGCTCCGTCAAACATTCCCTCTTCAAGAGCAATTTGGACTAAAGAAACCTCTTCTTCTGATAGTTTTTTTCCCTTTAGAACTTGTCTTACAAACTCCTCAAGAGCCTTTTCTACTACTTGTTCATCTATTTCATCTACGTGAATTTCATCCCTTTCAGCTATAAATCTTCCGAAATTAACCGCTAACTCGTATAAATTCTCCATAACAACCTCCGCAAAATTTTTATTGAAGAAGCTAATAGTTTTTTCATCTTTGTGAATGACAAAGCTCAAATAAGAAAAGCTAACCTTGACATAAATCTAAAACGCTGGTATATCTTTAACTTAGCCTTGAGCCGGCGGAGGGTTGTATGGAATATGTAGCTTTAGGAATAGCTTTAATTGTAGCTTTGCTTATAGCCCTTGGACAGGCTTTTATAAATGATATTTTAGGTTTTAGAAAAAGAGACCCTCTGGAAGATTACCCTTACGAATGTGGTGTTCCTCTATACGACAAAGAGGCAAGGGGGACTTTTAAACAAGGTTATTATCTACTGGGACTGCTCCTAATACTCTTCGACATAGAAGCTGCCTATCTCTTTCCCTGGGCAGTTGTCTTCAAAGATATAGGAATTTACGGATTAATTGAGGTCATAGTGTTCGTGGGAATATTGGCATTAGGTTTTATATACGCTTGGAGAAAAGGAGCCCTTAATTGGGAGATGTAGGAGGTAAGAGCCATGGTTGCAATAAATTCTAATGGATTTGTTACTACTACGGTAGAGGAACTTCTCAGATGGGGAAGGAGGAATGCACTTTGGCCCGTAACTATAGGACTGGCTTGCTGCGCTATAGAAATGATGCATACCGCAGCATCAAGGTTTGACCTTGACAGGTTAGGGGTAATATTCAGAGCATCTCCTAGACAATCCGACGTTTTGATAGTTGCGGGTACGGTTGTTAATAAAGTTGCTCCCATGCTTAAACTTATTTGGGACCAAATGCCCGATCCTAAGTGGTGTATTTCCATGGGAGGTTGTGCATCAGCAGGAGGACCTTTCCCTACATACTCAACCCTTCAAGGAGTTGACAGAATAATACCCGTGGATGTTTACATTCCCGGATGTCCTCCTACACCGCAAGGTCTAATATACGGAATTCTTCAACTTCAGAGAAAAATCAAGGAGCAAGGAATAACTAAGTACGACAAACTATTTGCAGATTTTAACAGAGAAATAGAAAAAGAAGGCATATTTGTGCCCAGAGAACTTAAAGTGTGAGGATAAGTAATGAAATGGATTAACAGGGCAAGTGCTGAGAGGGTTAAGCAAGAGTTCAAAGATACGGTTCAGTATTTCGAAACAAAGCATACTAAGGGTTTTGAAACCTCATACGAAAATTTAAAGAAATTACTAAAGTACCTTAAGGAAAAAGAAAGATTTTTACATTTTGTAGATTTAACTTGTATAGACTTCCCTGAACATCCCAAAAGATTCCAGGGAATCTATATACTCTACAATCCTGAGGAAAATGAAAGGGTTATCGTAAAGTGCTGGGCTGAAAATGGAAAACTGCCTTCAATAGAGGACTTATGGCCAGGTGCTAAATGGGCAGAAAGAGAAGCTT
Organism: Aquifex sp.; assembly: GCA_003978875.1. GTDB lineage: Bacteria > Aquificota > Aquificia > Aquificales > Aquificaceae > Aquifex. Next base: position 1,837 of record QNXQ01000073.1, read on the forward strand.
ACGATATGTTCGGCGTGGTCTTCGAAGGCCACGACAACCTCAGACGTATGTTTATGTGGGAAGGTTATGAATACCACCCTCTCAGAAAGGACTTTCCCTTACAGGGAATTCCGGAGGTAGAACTTCCCTCTCTTACAGAGGTAATTCACGGAAGAACAGACCCTCCTTCCCACGATTTTGAATTGGTTCATACAAAACTACCTACATTGGAAGACCTTGAAAGAACGGAAAAAGCTAGACTTAAGAAGAAAGCAGAACTTGTGCTCAATTGGGGGCCCCTTCATCCCGGAACTCACGGGACAATTTGGTTCCTCTTTGACCTTGAAGGTGAAAAGGTAGTTCAGAGTGATGTAATCCTCGGACAACTGCACAGAGGAATGGAAAAATTAGCGGAAAATCTCCATTATTTCCAGTTCCTACCTTATACAGACAGAATGGACTACATCTCCGCTATATGTAATGAGCTTTCCTACGTTGAAACGGTTGAAAGGCTTCTTGGAATAGAAGTTCCCGAAAAAGCCAGATATATAAGGACTATGTTTGCCGAACTTCAGAGAATTAACTCCCACTTACTCTGGTTAGGAACAGGTGCCCTCGATTTGGGAGCTCTTACAGTATTCCTCTATGCTTTCAGAGAAAGAGAGAAGATAATGGACATAATAGAAGGAAATGCAGGATATAGATTAACGACCTGTTTCCTAAGAATAGGGGGAGTTCACTACGACCTTGCCGAGGGAACCCTTGACGTTGTAAAACATTTCGTTAAGGATTTCCCTCAAAGACTAAAGGAATATCACACTCTCCTTACCAGAAACAGAATATGGCTCAGAAGAACAAAAGACGTTGGAGTTATCACGAGGGAAGATGTCCATAACTACGGTTTATCGGGACCTGTTGCGAGAGGTTCAGGAGTACCCTACGACCTTAGGAAGCTTCAACCTTATGCTGCTTACGATGAAGTTGATTTCGATATTCCCGTAGGAGAAGTAGGAGATGTATACGACAGATACTTGGTAAGAATGGAGGAAATGGCTCAAAGTATAAAAATTATTGAGCAGTGTGTGCAGAAACTTGAGAAACTTCCCAAAGATGCACCTTATATAAATAAAGAACATCCCGCAGTTATACCGCCAAAAGAAGATGTTTTCCACGACCTCGAAAGTATGGTTAAGTCTTTTAGAGTTGTAGTTCACGGAGAAAATGCTCCTCCGGGAGAGATATACTTCAGTGGTGAAAATCCAAGAGGAGAACTTGGTTTCTTCATCTACTCAAAAGGTGGAAGTAATCCTTACAGGCTCAGGATACGTTCAGGGGCTCTGTATAACCTTTCAATATTCCCAAAACTCATACAGGGAAGAACTATAGCTGACGCTATAGCGCTACTGGGAAGCCTTGACCCTGTAGTAGGTGAAACGGATAGATAGGAGGGCTTTTTATGGAAAGCCTTTTATATTCACTTCTTTTCACTTTACTCAAGGTATTAATAGTTTTCCTCACAGCGTTGGGAGTAGGAGCTTATCTTACCTGGTTTGAAAGAAAATTAGCGGGACATATTCAAAACAGATTAGGACCTACCGTCGTAGGGCCTTTTGGTTTACTCCAGCCCATAGCGGACGCTATAAAGCTTGCAACCAAAGAAACGGTAATTCCGAGAGGTGCTGATAAACCGGTCTACTATATGGCGATAATAATGGCCCTTGTACCCTCCATACTACTTTTAGCAGTGATTCCCTGGGGTCCAGGTTTTATGGTAAACGGGAAGTATATAGAACCTATTATTGCAGATGTAAATATAGCACTTCTTCTTGCCTTTGCCCTCGGGTCTTTATCAGTTTACGGAACTATTTTTTCCGGTTGGGCTTCTAATTCAAAGTACGCGTTCATAGGTTCTCTCAGAAAAGCAGCAGTTGTTATAGCTTACGAAGTCGTTTTAGGTTTCTCTGTTCTTGGAGTAATCCTACTTGCCGGGACACTCAGTACGGTAGGTATAGTTGAAGCTCAGATTCAAAAGGGAGTGTGGTTTATCGTTTATCAACCAGTAGCCTTTATACTCTACCTTTACTGTATGCTTGCAGAGAGTGGAAGAGTTCCATTTGATATTCAAGAAGCGGAAGCGGAATTGGTTACCGGTTATAACGTTGAATACGGTGGTATGAAATTCGGAGCTTTTCCTCTCGCGGAGTGGTATGTAAACGTAATAGCTCTCTCTGCAATAGCTGTGGTTCTCTTCTTCGGAGGGTGGGATGGACCTAAAATCCTTGGACCGCTTTCACCCTACTTCTGGTTCGTGGCAAAAACCTTTGCTTTAGTATTTTTTACAATATGGCTACATTGGACTTTACCGAGATTTCAAGCCAAAGACATTACAGAAATAGCGTGGAAGATATTACTTCCCATAGCTATTCTTAACGTTATTATTACTGCGGTTGTGGTCTACATTTTCTGAGGAGGGCTGATATGAAAGTAAAAAGGTTAAATAGGAAGGATTACTTAAACATTTTAGAAGCTATATTCTTTATAGACTTTCTTAAAGGTCTTTCTGTAACCCTGAAAAATCTCCTGAGGAAGCCTATCACTACGGAATATCCGAAGGAAAAACTTACTCCTCCTAAGCGTTTTAGGGGTGCACACGGACACTTCGTGTGGGATGGAACCGAACCTGATTCCCTCAAAGCCATAGAAAAGTTTATGTCCTATGAGAAAGCAAAAAGTAGATGTGTTGCTTGTTATATGTGTCAAACAGCCTGTCCTATGCCTACACTCTTCAGAATAGAAGCAGTTCAACTCCCAAACGGAAAGAAAAAGGTTGTGAGATTTGACATGAACCTTCTCAATTGTCTATTTTGTGGACTTTGTGTAGACGCTTGCCCAGTAGGTTGTCTTACCATGACAGATATATTTGAATTGGCGAACTACTCCAGAAGAAATGAAGTGTTGCATATGGAAGATTTAGAGAAGTTTGCCATAGATTTTAAGCAAAGAAGAGGAGATGAACCCGACAGAATTTGGCCTAAAGATGAAGAAAGGGAAAAACTATGGGGGAAGATAGAGTGGAGTGGATAATATTCGTTGTTTTAGGAACTTGGTTAATCCTTTCAGCTTTAGGTACTGTCTTCGTAAAGAGTCCTATTCACGTCATTCTTTTCTTTCTATCTACACTTCTGGCTATGGCGGCCATTTTCCTTGTTCTGGGAGCAGAGCTACTTGCAGGTATACAGCTTATTATTTATGCGGTAGCAATAGTAGTCTTCTATGTACTTGTAATAACTACAATCCCTTGGGAAAAAATTAAACGGTTTGAAGGAATTTACAAAAGCGAACTTATGGTAGCTTCTCCTATTTTATTCATACTTTTCCTCCTAATGAGCTATATGGTAGTAAAAGGGGAATTTGCCCAGCCGGTGGGTCTTGTAAAGGATAATGTAAAGGATTTAGGTAAAGAGCTGTTTACTTCTTATTTGTTTCCCTTTGAAGTAGCTTCTGTGATTTTATTAGTTGCCATGATAGGAGCAATCCTTCTTGGTAGAAAGGAAGAGTAAAAAGCTCAGAGGTGGGGTGTGATGGATATAATGAAGGCTTATATAATCTTAAGTATCGCTTTATTTCTTATAGGATTTCTAGGTGTTATAGTTAGAAAAAATCTAATAACTATTTTAGTAAGCACGGAATTAATGCTTAACGGTATAAATCTTGCACTTGTGGCAGCGGATAAAGTTCTCGGAAGGGTTGATGGACAAATTTTTGCCTTTTTTGTATTAACCGTTGCCGCTGCAGAAGTAGCCGTGGGTTTAGGATTGGTAATTTCAATATTTAGACTTAAAGGTTATGAAGCTTCCCATGAAATATCTCAGCTGAGGGATTGAAATGGTGGAACTGGGAGTAGTTCTTACACCGCTAATAGCATTTTTAATAATACTGGTATTTGGGAGGAAGATAGGAGACTTAGGAAGCGGTATCCTAGCCTCAGTAGCAGCAGGTCTTACCACTATCTTCTCTCTGGTTGTTACCCTAAAAGCTATACATAACCCGATTCATATCAAACTCTACAACTTCCTACCTATAGACAACTACACCCTCCAAATAGGCTTCTACTTCGACTCCCTCTCTTCCATAATGACCCTGGTCGTCACCTTCGTAGCCACCCTT
>QNXQ01000075.1 GCA_003978875.1 Aquifex sp.
AAAACTTCCTTTTCCTTTTCATTCAATACCAGGTTCCTATAGTTTATTAAGGCTTTTGCCTTTTGGAGAGGTATAAGATTCTTCATTTTGTAATTCACCGTATAACTTCCCACAGTAGGGTCGAAGAAACCTTCAGTTTTCTCAGCTATTTCAAAGGCTATTCTTAAAACTTCAAAGGTTTCCTCGGAAACCCTTACTGCTCTTACACCGGCATTTCTATTTATTTTTGAAATCTCGGAATTCTCTATATAATGGGAAAGTTTTTCTTCAAGACTTTTCATATACCTGTACAGTTCTATCTCCTTACCTTTCACCTCATCCACAATCAAATAAGTTCCCATTAGGTAAAAAATCCTTTCTGCTGGAACAAAGCTGATAAGGAGAAAGAAAAGGGAAAATAGAAATTTCATACTTCTTTTTTAGGGAATAGAATTTTTCTGCTTCCTAGCTTGAATTTTTCCTTTAAATAAGGAGTAATCTCTTTAGAAAATTCTTTTTCTCCTAGCATCTCTAAAGCTTCTTTCATTTTGTTGGGAGTTATAGGGTATAAAAGGTGTGTAAGTATGTATAAGCCATCTATTAAAGTGTATAAAACATTTCTGGTTTCTTCAGTTTTTCCAGCTTTGTTTAAAGCCCAAGGTTGTTTTTCATCAACGTATTTATTTAAATAGCTTGTAAGCTTAAGAATTTCCTCAATTGCTCTGTAAAAGTTCAGTTTTTCCATAAAACTTTCATAGTTTTTAATAATTTCAGTAGTAAACTTTTCATATTCCGTATCTTTTTCGCCTGAAACCTCTCCACCCAGAAACTTGTGAGCCATATTTACAACTCTGCTGTATAGGTTTCCTATTTCGTTGGCTAGTTCTCCATTTATCCTATTGAGAATAGCCTTTTTTGAAAAATCTCCATCTTGGCCAAAAGGAACTTCTCTGAGGAGGAAATACCTTACTTCATCCAGTCCGTACTCTTCAACGATTTCATAAGGATTTACTACATTACCTAGAGTCTTTGACATCTTTTTACCTTCCACAGTCCACCATCCGTGGGCAAATACTCTTTTGGGAAGTTCATACCCAAGAGACATCAGGAAAGCTGGCCAGTAAACGGTATGAAATCTCAGAATGTCCTTGCCTACTATGTGAATATCCGCAGGCCAGAAAACTTCAACCTTATCTTCTAAAGCGGATATATAGTTAAAAAGAGCGTCAAACCAGACGTATATGGTATGGTCAGGGTCAAAGGGTACAGGTATTCCCCACTTCACCCTGCTTCTTGGTCTTGTAACAGAAAGGTCTTTTAAGCCCTGCTTTACAAAGGAAATGATTTCATTCCTTCTATACTCCGGCTCTATAAATTCGGGATTCTTTTCGTAAAGTTCCAGAAGTTTCTCCTGATACTTGGAAAGCTTGAAGAAGTAGGAAGGTTCCTTTATATATTCGCATTTTTTCTGATGGATTGGACAGGTATAATCTTCACCGAGTTCCGTTTCGGATTTAAATTCTTCACATCCTACACAATACCATCCTTCATATTCTCCTAAGTATATATCTCCCCTCTTATAGCATTCCTCAAATACCTTCTGAACAAACTCCACATGGTAGGAATCGGTAGTTCTTATGAATTTTGTGTACTCAATTTTTAAAAACTCCCACAATTTTTTGAACCGCTGAGCGTTTCTGTCTACAAGCTCCTTTGGAGATATACCGAGTTCTTCAGCCTTTTTTTGAATTTTAAGTCCGTGTTCATCAGTTCCCGTTAAGAAAAACACATCGTAATCCTTCATTCTGTAGTATCTGGCTATTGTGTCTGCTGCAATGGTTGTATAAGCGTGCCCCAGATGCGGAACGTCATTAACGTAGTATATAGGTGTTGTAACGTAAAACTTTTTTCTCATGGATTTAATTATAATTGCGAGCATGCTAAACAATTTCTATTTTTAAAAATCTCTTAAAAATGACTATATAATCTTTTATCTGGGGTCTGTGAATGGAAAAACTGGTTATTTTAGGTGCCCAGTGGGGTGATGAAGGTAAAGGAAAGATTGTAGACCTTCTATCCGAGCATTTTGAGGTTACCGCTAGGTATCAGGGTGGAAGTAATGCGGGACATACGGTAGTAATCAATGAAGAAAAGTTCATTTTACACCTGCTCCCCACCGGGATACTTCATGAACACGTAATCGGTGTAATCGCCCAAGGAATGGTTGTAGACCTTGAAGTTCTGGAACATGAAATAAAAGGCCTTGAAGAAAAGGGAATCCATATAAAGGAGAGACTCGTCATTAGCGACAGAGTTCATCTGGTAATGCCTTATCACAAACTCTTAGATTCTCTATTTGAGAAGAAGAAAGGTATAGGTACAACCCTCAGAGGTATAGGACCTGCGTATATGTTCAAATACGGCAGAAAAGGAATAAGAATAAGTGACCTCTACGATGAAAAAAGATTTTACAACTTGCTTGAAGAAAACCTCGATTTCGTTAAAAGCGTTTGTGAAAAGGTTTTCTGTGAAAAGTTTGAGCTGGATTTAAACTCTATTTATGAAAGACAACTTTCTATATTTGAGAAACTAAAAAGTAATGTAAAAGACGTCTTTAGATTCTTCACCGAAGGAAATAAGAGTATTCTCTTTGAGGGAGCTCAAGGAACCCTTCTTGACATAGACATGGGAACTTATCCCTTCGTGACTTCATCTAATTCTTCCGCCCTGGGTCTATCAAACGGAACTGGACTTTCTCCTAAATATTTTTCCGATGCTTACTTTCTCGGAGTAGCAAAGGCATACGTGACCAGAGTTGGTGAAGGGCCTTTTCCCACAGAACTGAAGGGAAAAGAAGGTGAAAGGTTAAGAGAGCTAGGAGGAGAATACGGTTCTACCACGGGAAGGCCGAGAAGATGTGGATGGTTAGATTTAGTAGCGTTGAAATACGCGGTAGACGTGAATGGACTAAGTGGTTTGGTTCTTACAAAACTTGATGTCCTTGACGAATTTGAAGAGGTTAAAGTCTGCGTAGCTTACGAGCTTGACGGAAAAGTAATTGACTATTTCCCAGCATCTTATTCTCAGCTGAGTAGGGTAAAACCTGTTTATGAAACTCTAAAGGGATGGAACAAGAGTACAAAAGGAGCTAAGGATATAAACGAGCTTCCCAAGGAAGCTCTTGATTATATAAGATTTATAGAGGATTATACCGGTGTTCCCGTAGTTATGCTTTCAACAGGACCAAAGAGGGAAGAATACATATGGCTGAAAGAAATTCTGAAGACAAAAAGCAGTTATTCATAAAAAGAGCCAGACAGTTCGCCTATTCCGTAATCTTTGGATATTCATTACTTTTAATAGCAGCTTTTATACTTTATCCATTTTTTAAACTTCCCGTTGTACCCAGACTCGTGAAATACGTAGTCATAGCAGAAGTTGTAAGCGGAATCTTCGCATACGCAATTGCTTTCTTGGTCAGAAAAGTTTTTCTTCCCGTGAAGGCTGAAGGCGAATACTGGGGATTTATAGCTATGCGCAGATACTTCTGGAGTTATGCATTAATAACAGTTCCCTACTTCATAGGTTATATCTTTTTCATTTTCGTGGGGCATATAGAAAGTGTGATATTAGGATATCTAATAAGTACAGTGGGGGTATTATTATTTCTCCCTCGGGACGGGGACGTAGTATGAGAAAAGTAGTTCTGATTTTTTTTCTCCTAATTTCTATTTCCTTTCCAGGTGTAATTTTAAACTTTGATGAAGTCGACATAAAAACCGTTGCGGTAAATATCGCAAAACTCCTTAACAAAAACGTACTCATAGACCCTAAAGTTAGGGGAAAAATTACTCTGATATCCAATAAGGAAATAAGCTACGAAGAGGCTTTAGAACTATTTTCCCAAGCCTTAGCTTCCCAAGGCTACACCTTAATCGTGGAAGGAGATGTTATAAAAATACTTCCTACAAATCAGGGGATACCTTTTACAAGAATAAAGGTAGGAGATGGCGGGGAACTGGTCTCCATAGTTTACAAGCTGAAAAACGTAAGTGCATCGCAAATAGTTTCTTCACTCAGACCCTTTCTCTCTCCATACGGCAGAATAGCTTTTCACAATCAATCTAATTCCGTTATTATTACCGACTACGGTGATTCCGTAAGAAAAATAAAGAAAATTTTATCTGCACTGGATAGCGGTAAAGCCGGTGGTAGGGTGAATATATACAAGTTAAAATACGTAAAACCCTCTTATCTTGCAAAGCTATTAAATCCCCTTTCTACTCTTTCAACAAAAAAGTATGGTGAACCTGTAATAATAAGTGCTGTAGATGAAGTAGGCACGTTAGCGGTTTACGCTCATGCTGAACTCCAAGAAACGATAAAGGGAATTATTTCAAAGATAGATACTCCTGATTCTTTGGAGGCGGAAAGGAGTTTTTATATAATCCCTCTGAATTTTATCTCCGCCGAAGAGCTTTACGATAGTCTCAAGTCTCTCTTCCAGGGAATTAAGGGAACAACGACTTATATAACAACCGGAAGAACCAAAACAGGAAAAAAAGGGAAGACAATTAGTTCCTCAAGGTTAACCACCATTACTTTGAAGACGGGAATGAAGATAGGTATAGATAAGAGGACTAATTCCTTGATACTTTACGCCACTAAAGCTGAATACGAAGCATTAAAGGAGTTTGTAAACAAACTGGATAAAAGGAGAAAACAGCTTCTTCTCACGGCTACCATAGTTGAAGCTTCGGCTAAAACCATCTTGGAAGCCGGTGTAAGGTGGCAAATCCTCGGAACTCATGGTGGTGCGGTATTTAAAGGTTCTTCCCTGCAGGATATTTACAACGCTTTTAAATCCGGACAGTTTATTATGGGAGCGTTTAGTCAAAGCGGAACTACCGTTTCTATTGGAGGAATAGATTTCTTTTTCCCGGATTTAGTTTTCCTTTTTTCCCTGCTTGAACAGGGAACGGGATTTAACGTAGTATCCAATCCCAAAATTCTTACACTTGATAACCAGAAAGCCCTTATAAAGGTCGGTCAAGTAGTTCCATTTCCGACGGGAATAAAGTACGATGTAAACGGAAATCCTATCATTACCTATGACTACAAAGATGTAGGTCTTGAGCTTAAAATTACTCCGAGAATAACGGGAAATACCATAAGATTGGTAATAAATTTGAAACTTCAGGAAATCACCGGTTACCTTACCAATGAAATTTCGGGAGTAAACTACACCGTACCGATAACTTCCAATAGGGAGTTGAATTCCGACGTTGTGGTAGAAAACGGAAGAACGGTAGTCATAGGAGGCCTTATAAGCAACAAAACACTTAGAAGTACGGAGAAAGTTCCCGGCTTGGGAAATATTCCCTTGGTAGGTAGACTCTTTAGATACGACAGGGATGAGAGTGATAGAACTAGTCTGTTTATATTTCTTACACCTTACGTAATTACATCGCCTCAGGACTTGACGAGAATAACCGAGGCTCATCGGAAGTTAGCGGATAAACTGATGAAGGCAATCAGCGGTGAGAACAATAAGAAAAAGAATAATAAGGTGAAGGTAGAACCCGAAGAAGATTGGGAAGATGAAGATATTATTTAAGGTATTCTTAGGAACAGTTCTCGTATTGGTTATTTTATCCACTTTGCTGTTTTTGACTTTTCCTAAATTTATCTTTGCCGATAAATTACTGGAGAGAAACGGCTTTTTCCTAATTACAAAGGGCGTTAAAGAATATCCCTTTTCGATAATTTTGGGAAAAGGAGAGATTTACAGTAAAAACGAAAGGTTGATTTATTTTGATAAGGCTATTGCAACTTTTACCTTAAAGGGGTTGAGTTTAAAAATC
>QNXQ01000153.1 GCA_003978875.1 Aquifex sp.
TGATTCTCAGAGCAATAGGTCTGGAGTACAGGGGCAAAATGCCAACTCCCGGTTTGAAAAGGTTTATGGATATTTTATTCGTTGCAGGGAGTTTTGGAACTACATTTCTTTTCGGTTTAACCTTAGGTAACGTAATAAAGGGTTTACCTGTCAAACTGGTTGAAAGGGAAGTTTATGGAGAAGTTATCAAAACTCACATCCTATGTGCAGACCCAACATGTTCCTATACAGGATTAATGATTAATATATTTGACCCTTATGCTTTGTTCATAGCACTGTTAACCCTCAGCTTTGTAGCTATGCACGGTTCAATTTATATAGCTATGACTACCTCGGAAGAACTTTCAGAGAGAGCTGCAAGCTTTGCTAAAAAGCTTTGGTTTGACACGACAGTTTTATACGTAATAGTCCACATTCTTACGATGATTTACCATCCCGAGCTTATTCATAACTTCTTTATAAGGATATTTATATTCCCAATACTGCCAGTCATACTTGTAGCATATCTTACAGCTATAGTTGCGCTAAATAAGGGCAAATACTTCCTTTCCTTCTGGTCTTCATCTATAACAATTCTCGGTGTAATCGCTATGGCTTTTGTAAGCATATATCCCACTTTGGTACCATCAACCCACGACGAAAATCCCTTTGAAAATCCTGCGAATTCCCTCACTATATACAATTCATCTTCATCCGAAACAACTCTAAAGGTAATGCTCATAGTAGCTCTAATAGGTGTTCCATTGGTGCTCATTTATAAATTTTTCGTCTATAAAATCTTCTGGGGTAAAGTTAAGCTTCCGAAGGAGGGGGGATACTAATTCCTCCTTCCATTATTTTTTCTTTTTCAAAGATATTTCCCGTTTCTTTTGTTAAAGAGAAAAAGAAGACTTGCAATTACTAAGGCTACTAAGATAAGTATCAAACTAGCTTTATGAGCACTCTTGTAATCCAACGCTTGAACACTATCGTAGATAAATATGGATAGTGTTTGAGTTTCTCCGGGAATGTTTCCTCCAACCATCAAAATCACACCAAATTCTCCGAGGGTATGAGCAAAGACCATTATAGCCGAAGAGATTATTCCGTTAAGGGAAAGGGGAACGATAACTTTAAAGTAGGTTTCAAGACGTGAATATCCAAAGATATAGGCTGTTTCTATGAATTCCTTTCTTACCTTCTCCATGGCAGAAAGTGTAGGAAGTATCGCAAGGGGAAGAGAGTAAATTACAGAGGCTATAAGTATTCCCTCAAAGGTAAACAGAGGGGATTTTCCCAGAAAATCCTTTATCAGCTTTCCCAAGGAACTTTCGGGTGAAAAAAGTAATATTAGGTAAAAACCGAGAACTGTAGGAGGAATTACCAAAGGAATCGTGATAAGTCCTACAATAAAAGATCTTCCCTTAAATTCCTTAAACGCAAGTAAAGGACATATTAAAAGGGATATGAAAGTAAGTAAAAGAGTGGTAAAAGTGGCAAGTTTTAAACTTATTAAGAATGCCTCTTTCATTAAACCTTCACAGCAGGTTCATAGTACTTAGAAGCCACATTCCTTATATCGAGTATAGCTTCTACTAAATATTCCAAATCCTTTAAAGGTATCTGAGTAGCAGCATCCGAGAGAGCCTCCTCAGGTTTAGGGTGGGTTTCCATAAATATACCGTCGCATCCTACGGCAACTGCGGCTCTTAAGAGCGGAAAAATAAATTCCCTCATACCGCCTGATTTGTCTCCCAAACCACCCGGAAGCTGAACACTATGTGTTGCATCGTATATCACTTTCGCATACTGCTTCATTATCGGTAGACTTCTGAAATCCACAACCAGGTTGTTGTATCCGAAGGTTGTCCCTCGTTCGGTAAGAAAGATATCCTGTGCACCACCGAGTTTTAATTTTTCAACAATATTCTTTGTATCCCATGGAGCGAGAAATTGTCCCTTCTTTACATTTACAGGTTTTCCCGTTTTTGCAGCCGCAAGAAGTAAATCCGTTTGTCTGCACAAGAAGGCGGGAATCTGAATTATATCAACTACTTCACCTACAGGCTCAGCCTGCCAGCTTTCATGTATGTCGGTTGTTACTTTGAGACCAAACTCTTCTTTTACTTTCATTAGAGCTTTCAGTCCATATTCCAATCCATGCCCTCTAAAAGAGTGAATAGATGAGCGATTTGCTTTATCGAAGGATGATTTAAAAACGAACTCTACATCTTTAAATTTATCCTGTAACTTCCTCAGTTCTTCTCCTACTTTGAGAACCAAATCTACACTTTCTATGGCACACGGACCGGCAATAATTAAGAATTTCTCCATAGTATTCTTGTAATATAATACGAAGGGGTAAAGTATGAAAAAGATTACTCTTATTCTTCCTCTGATTTTGGTAGCGTGTGCACCTGTTTCGGAAACTCAAAAATTTGAGCAAAGGTTAAGCGAACTCGAAATAAAAGTTGCAAAGTTGAAAGAAAAGCAGGAGGAAATAAACCTTAAATTGGAAGAGATAAATAAAAGGCTGGATTACATAACCGAGGATTTAGGGAAATTAAAGTTGGCGAGATATTCCGCTCCGAAAGAAGAAAAGCCTATTTTAGAGGAAAAACCCAGCTTTGAGGATGAAGTAAAGATTGAGTATCAGCAGGCCCTTGAGCTTTACAATATGAAAAGATTAAACGAAGCAAAAGATGCCTTTGTTCAATTTATAAAAAAATACCCGGCAACTAAGTACACCGATAACGCGTATTTCTGGTTGGGAAAAACTTACTACGAATTGGGAAATATAGAAAGAGCGAAACAGATATTCAACGTCCTTATAAAGAAGTGCCAACGCGGTGCACTCCCGGACTGCAATAAGCTACCTGATACTTACTTCATGCTCGTAAAGATAGCTGTAGATGAAGGAAATATTACAGAAGCGAACAACTATCTCGCTGTCCTTGAGAAAAAATTTCCAAATTCACAGGCTATGTCTAAGGCAAAGGAGTTATTATATAAAACGCCATGACGCTCAAGATTCCCAAACATGTTGCCATAATTATGGATGGCAACGGAAGATGGGCAAAAAGGCGCGGACTTCCTCGTATCGCAGGCCATTATAAAGGTGCCGAAGTGGCAGAAGACATAGTTGAATATGCAATAGAACTCGGAATTAAGCACATGACTCTTTTTGCTTTCTCAACTGAGAACTGGAATCGTCCTAAGGAAGAAGTTAGCGCTCTATTTGAACTCTTAAGACAGTATTTAATCTCTAAAAAGCAGAAACTTTATAAACTCGGGGTAAGGATGAGATTTATAGGAAGAAAGGATAGGATAAACAAGAATTTATTAAGTTTAATGAAAGAAATAGAGGAGGAATCTAAAGAAAATGAGAACTTAGTTCTAAACCTCGCGATAGATTACGGAGGAAGGGATGATATAGTAAGGGCTGTGAACAAAATAATAAGGGAACAACCCAATAGGATAGATGAAGAAACTTTTTCCCAGTACTTGGATTTATCTTGTTCTCCAGACCCGGATTTACTCATAAGGACTGCAGGAGAAAAGAGGATTTCTAACTTTTTATTGTGGAATTTAGCCTATACCGAGCTATACTTTACCGATACACTATGGCCTGACTTTTCACGGGAAGATTTCCTTAAAGCCTTGGAAGACTTTTCCCGGAGAAAAAGAAAGTTCGGAAGAGTTCTAGATGAGTAGAGAAACTTACGGCATATTAATAGGAATTTTTGTTATCTTAATAATTTTTTCTCCTTTTCCCGTATTCTTTTCGGCAGTAATCTTTCTCAGTTATGTTATCTCCAAGGAAGTTGGAAAGTCCATCGGTGTAGATATTTCCCTATTTTCTCCTTTAGTTTTACTTTCCCAGTATTTTACACCACAGCTTACACCGATTTTTATAGGAACAATTTCGTTAGTTTACGGATACGAATCTTGGTCTCTGGAAAAGTTCTTCAAAACTCTATTCTTGCTCTTTTATCCTGCGGTTTTCCTGAGCTATTTAATTCATATCAGGGAGCACGGGATATACATAACCTTGGTCTTTATATTCGGACTGTGGATAAACGATATTTTCGCTTATTACATAGGTAAACGCTTCGGAAAAACTCCACTTTTTCCTAAAATTTCTCCCAAGAAAACGGTGGAAGGATTCTTTGGAGGGATTGTCTTAGGTAGTATTTTTTATCTTTTATTCCTACCTTTATCCCTGTGGAAATCTTTTCTTGTTGCAACCTTTACACTCACTTCAGGAGTGGTAGGAGACTACTTTAAGTCCTTTATAAAAAGACATATAGGAATAAAGGATTTTTCCAACACCTTTGGAGAGCACGGAGGGTTTACGGATAGATTTGATGCCGTTGTTTTTGCCTCACCCCTATTTTATTTTTTTATATGTGCTTGGAAATTTAGTTGTTAATTTTACCTTCAGCCTCAAGAAATGGATAAATATGGAAGTTTTCAGCAAATCCTTTAAAAATGGTGATGTAATCCCGACTATCTACACCTGCGATGGAGAAAATATATCCCCCCACATAGCGTGGAAAAACTTTCCCCTCGAGACAAAGAGCTTTGTTTTGATAATGGATAACCGTGATAAATCCTCAAATATATTTACCCACTGGATAGTTTACGATATACCTTTAAGCGTTTGCGAACTTCCCGAGAATTTTCCCAAGCATCCGGAAGTAAACGGTATAAAGCAAGGGATAAACGATAGAGGAGAAATAGGATACTTTGGTCCTTGTCCTCCAAGAGGGGATGAATACCACAGGTATACCTTTACGGTTTATGCATTAAAAATTTCAAATCTCGGACTCCCGGCAGGTGTGCCAAGAAGCAAAGTTGAAAAGGCTATCGAGGGATTTGTAATAGCAAAAGCCCAAATCGTCGGACTCTACAAAAGACATTAGTCTTTGTAAGGGTAATCTCGGGTAATTGTTCAAGAGTTTTCCTTCAGGAGTAAAGATTAAAGTCGCGGGAAGAAAAATTAACTTTTCTATTTCAGTTAAATTTCCCTTCGGGTCAGCTAGTATCGGGAATCTGGGTTTTATTTTTACCTTTTGTACAAACTCTTTTACTCCCTCGGGAGTCATAAATACCGCAACGGATACCACATGGTAATCTTTAGTAAGTTTTTCATACTCGGAATTTAAAACTTTTAAATCTTCAGTGTGTCCTATACAGGTTCCTGACCACACATAAAGGAGGAGTTTCTTACCTTTAGAACTAATCCTTACAGCTTTTCCCGATAAATCCAAAAAAGTCAAATCGTAAATTGTTTTCTCCTTACAGGAGAAAAGTATGAGGAAAATGAAAAAAAGGAGAACTCTTATCATCTTTCATGCATGCGCATCTTCATCTCTTGGTGTTCCTCTATATGCTCCATGTCATGTTCCATCATGTGCATTTTTATTACAGGAACTTCAAGCTCCTTCTCTCCGCTTCTTTCAAAAACAAGTTTAACTTTCACTTTGTTTCCGGCCTTAATTCTTTTTTCGAGCCCAATAATCATTATGTGGTATCCGTGGTGCTTAAACTCGACTTTTGAACGTGGAGGTATGTTTACATACCTTTGATGCACCATTTTAGCCACTCCGTTCTCTATAACCGTTTTGTGGATTTCTACTTTCCTTGCAATATCGGTTTTTACCCCTATTAGCTTGTCAGCTTCGTCTCCTTCGTTAAGAACGGTCATACCCATCATGGTAGTATTAGGACCAGGTGGAGGTT
>QNXQ01000088.1 GCA_003978875.1 Aquifex sp.
AAATCTTGAGAATTTTAAAGAATCCTCTTTACAAAGGAGTTATTGAGTACGGGGACATAAGAGTTTACTTTGAGGACCTTAGATACATATCTGATAAAGAATGGGAGGAAATCCAGAAGGAACTTGAAAGGAGAGGTAAAGAGGAAAAAGGCGGACACAGAGCTAAACTGTTTTTTGTCGGACTTCTCCGGTGTGGTAAATGTGGAGCTGCTATGACTACAAGAACCGGGAAATCTAAAAGCGGTCTTTATACCTACTATATTTGCTACAACAGACTACAAAAGAAATGTAATCAGGATATTTTACCGGGAGCAAAAGTAGACGAGTTTTTAAGTAAGGAAATAATGGATTACATACTCGACGAAGAAACCTTAAAAAAGCTAGCGGAAATGATAGAAAAAGCTTTAAGCAAAGAATTTGATAAATACGAGGAGAAAAGAAAAGAGTTATCTAAAAGAAAGGAAGCAATTGAAAAACAGATTAAGAATTTAGTAAGAGCTGTCGCCCAGGGACTTGATGCAAGTGTTGTAAAAGACGAAATAAACGCACTGCAAAGAGAAAAGGAGAAAATAGAGAGCGAGCTTTTGAACCTACAAAAACTAAAATCCTTAAGCGTTTATCCTCGTATAAAACCTGAAGAAGTCAAGAATATGTTTGAGGCTTTCCTTAGCTCAAAAGACTACTACAAGATAAGAACCATGTTTAAAACTCTGGTAAGGGAGATTATCTACGATAATGAAACCTTTGATATTTACTACAACGAGGAATTGTTCGCAATAGAGGGAAATCTGGGGAGGGTGACGGGACTCGAACCCGCGACACGGGGATCCACAGTCCCCCGCTCTACCAACTGAGCTACACCCTCCTTAGAAAATTAAATTATATCTCTACTGAACCACTTTTCAATAACCTTGTTTGCTACATTTTCTGGAGTAAATCCGAAGTACTCAAAGAGAACATTACCCGGAGCGGATTTACCAAAGGTATTAAGACCAACCACGATACCGTCTATTCCTACGTATTTGTACCATCCTGTATCTCTTCCCGCTTCAATTGCTACCCTTTTGGTGATATTAGGTGGTAAAACGGATTTCTTATACTCATCGGACTGACTTTCGAAGAGTTCGCAACAGACCATGTTTACTACTCTTGTTTTTATTCCTTTACTTTCAAGTATTTCCTTAGCTTCAAGGGCTACTTGAACTTCTGAACCCGTGGCTATAAGTATCACATCTGGTTTTCCTTCAGCTTCTGCTATTACATATGCTCCCTTTCTTACTCCTTCCGGAGAAGCGTACTTGGTTCTGTCTATTGTCTTTACTTTTTGTCTGGTAAGAATTATTGCAGTGGGTCCTTCCTTTCTTTTTATAGCTATTTCCCACGCGTATTTGACTTCGTTTGCGTCAGCAGGTCTGATAACCCAAAGGTTGGGAATATTCCTGAGGTCCCATAGTTGCTCTACAGGCTGGTGAGTAGGGCCATCTTCCCCTAATCCTATAGAATCGTGGGAAAATACAAATATAACCTGAAGACCAGATATAGCTGCTGTTCGTATTGCAGGCTTCATATACTCGGAAAATATTAAGAACGTTCCTCCGTATGGAAGTATACCTCCATGATAAGCCATACCGTTTAGAATAGTTCCCATTGCGTGTTCCCTTACCCCATAGTGTACATTTCTACCTGTTGGCGTATCGGCTTCAAAGTCTTCATATTTCTTGAGAACAGTATTTACAGATTCCGATAAATCCGCGGACCCTCCTATCATAGTAGGTATATAATCCGCAATGACGTTTAAAACTTTTCCGGAAGCCTTTCGTGTGGGCATATCCTCTTTGAACTCTTCAATTTCCTTTAACCAATCAAGACTCCAATCCTTATTCAGGACTTTTTCAAAAGTTTCGGCAAGTTCAGGGTAGTTGTTTTTATACTCCTCATACAGTCTATTCCATTCTTCCTCGAGTTTTCTTCCTTCTTCCAACTTCCTCCTGGTGTATTTGAGTACCTCCTCTGAGACAAAGAAATCCTCCAGTGGCCAACCTAAGTTCTTTTTCGCTTCAATAACGACTTCTTTACCCATAGGCTTTCCGTGAACATCTGCGGTATCTTGCAAAGGAGTTCCGTATCCTATGTGTGTTCTTACCGAAATGAAAGTGGGTTTTTCAGATTCCTTAGCTTTGTTGATAATTTCCTCTAGTAAATCAAGGTTGTATCCATCTTCCAGGTGGAAAACTTCCCAACCGAGTGATTCAAACCTTTTTAAAACATCTTCACTCCACGCAAGTTTAGTATCACCGTCTATAGTAATGTGATTGTTATCCCATATGGCAATAAGTTTGTTCAATTTAAAATGACCTGCTAAGGCAGCTACTTCGTATGAAACTCCTTCCATTAAATCTCCATCTGATACTAAAACATAGGTGTAGTGGTCTATTATGGGAAATCCTTCCCTGTTAAAGTAATGGGATAAAAACTTTTCAGCCATAGCCATTCCCACGGCATTTCCAAATCCTTGACCGAGATTTCCTGTAGTTGCTTCTACTCCCGGTGTGAGTCCGTACTCTGGGTGACCCGGTGTTTTACTATTTAGCTGTCTAAAAGCTTTTAAATCTTCCAGTGTAATATCAAAACCAAATAAGTATAAAGCTGTATAAAGCATTGCGCATCCGTGCCCTGCTGAAAGGATAAATCTATCCCTATTGAACCACTTAGGATTTTGAGGATTATATTTCATTATCCTGTCGTAAAGGAGATAGACTATGTGGGAAGCACCCAACGGCATTCCAGGGTGGCCTGATTTTGCCCTTTCTACCATGTCAACGCTTAGAAAACGCATAGTATTAACAACAAGTTCGTCTATTTCATTTTTGGTTTTCAAAAGTTGCGGCATAGTAAATTTATTATTTTAAGCCCTATATCCAATAAAGTCCCTTCAAAATTTCAGGAAAAACAGTTGCATGGAAATTTCCAAAGGTATATAATATTATCTTGGCTGGAGCGGTAGTTCAGCCCGGTCAGAACGCCGGCCTGTCAAGCCGGAGGTCGCGGGTTCAAATCCCGTCCGCTCCGCCATTTGTATAAAATAACTTTAAATGACATGGGGATAATTTCTTTTCGGGATGAAGATAAATTCAAAAGGTTAAAGGGAAAGTGGAAAATTATAAACTTTTTGGAAAAGGAGGGAGGAAATATACAAAACTTTGCTAAAATACCTTTAAATAACAGTGAAATCTCTTTAGAGTTCCCTAAGAAATTAACCGTAAGTGATTTGAGGAAGATTTTTAAAGATAGTAAATGATGAAAGTAGAGAGATTAGAGCTTATAAGTTTTGAACCTTATATATCTGAGAACTTGACCTTGAAAATAGCTAAATTTTCCCTAATTATCGGTTCAATTACATACTTTACAGGTATAATTGCTCCTTCTCCAATAGAGATACAGTACTACCTGGCTTACTCTACAATAGCTTTATGTCTAATACTTCTATTAATCTTACGCAAAGTGGAAATTGAATACCTAAAATTTTTTTTCATTTTCTCTCTTGTATTTATCATGCTCAGATACTTCTGGTGGAGAACCTTCAACACAATAAATACGGATACTCCCTTAAACGTCCTATTTTCTCTATCTCTTTACTTTGCAGAATTCTACAGTATAACGATAGCCCTGTTGGGTATCTTCTTTTCTCTAAAACCTATTACCAGAAAACCCATTTACGTTGAAAGGGAAAAACTACCCACGGTAGATGTTTTTATACCGACGTACAATGAACCGCCCGAAATTCCTGAAATTACAGCTTTAGCTGCTCTTAATATGGATTATCCAGCTGATAAGTTCAATGTATACATTCTCGACGACGGAGGAACAAATCAAAGGTTAAATGATCCTGATCCTGAAAGGAGAAAGTTCTTTAGAGAACGTGCAGAAGAACTTAAAAGGTTTGTCAAAAAATTAAAAGAAAAGGGCTATAAAAATATACATTACTTGACCAGAGAAAGAAATATTCACGCAAAGGCAGGAAATATAAATGAGGCTCTCAAAAAAACTAACGGAGATTTGATTTTAATTTTAGATGCTGACCATATACCTTCTAAAGATTTTCTTAGAGAAACCGTAGGGTTTTTCGTAAAATACCCTAATGCTTTCCTTGTTCAAACTCCCCACACTTTTTATAATCCAGACCCAATAGAGAAAAACCTTGGTATATTCGGAAGGGTTCCCGGAGAAAATGAAATGTTTTACTTCCTTATACAAAAAGGTTTTGACCTATGGAATTCTTCGTTTTTCTGTGGATCCGCAGCTATACTTAGGAGAAAGCATTTAGAAGAAGTCGGAGGAATTCAGGGAACAACTGTAACCGAAGATGCTGAAACCGCTCTAGAGCTTCACTCTAAAGGATATGACAGTATTTATTACGATAAGCCAATGATATACGGTTTAAACCCAGAAACCCTTTCCGCGATGATAGTGCAAAGAATAAGATGGGCACAGGGAATGATACAAATATTCTTTTTAAAGAGACCACTACTAAAGAAAGGACTTAAATGGTATCAAAAACTTGCCTACTTCAACGCGAGCTTTTTCTGGTTTTTCGGGATAGCAAGAACAATATTTTTAGTAGCTCCTTTGGCTTATTTATTCTTCGGCTTACATATATACGATGCTTCCCTTTATGAAGTATTTGCTTATCCAATACCTCACTTTATAGCAAGCTTATTAGTAGCTTATTATTTGTTCAGCAAGGTTAGATTACCCTTCTTCTCAGAGATATACGAAAGTATACAAGGTATATTTTTATTCATACCCACAATTTTGACCATTCTAAGACCCAAAAATCCAACGTTTGTAGTTACTCCAAAAGGAGAACAGCTGGAAAGGGATTTTGTAAGTCCTTTCTATACACCGTTCTTTATTTTTTACCATCTTATACTTCTTGGGTTTTTGTTTGGCCTATATAGATGGTTTGCTTATCCTGATGAAAGAGGAACAGTTCTTATCACTCTTTGGTGGAATACTTTCAACTTTATCATCATAACCATAGCTCTTTACGTTGCGTATGAGAGAAGACAAAGGAGAAAGTACCATAGAATTCCTGCAAATGATGAAATTATACTTTACTTAAATAATCAAACTCTACACGGGAGAATTTTGGACCTTTCACTGGGTGGGATGGCGGTAAAATTAACAACTCAACCTTCTGAAAATGTTAAATTTGAAAAGGGTAAACAGATAAAAGCTCTCATAAGGGATATAGAAAACAAGATATTTTACGTAAATCCTGAAATAGTAAACTACGATGAAGACAAGAGAATATTGAGGTTTAAGTTTAATTGGACTCCGGATGATATAGAAACAGTTGGAAAAGTGGTGGAAATTATATTTTCTCCGAGTGCAAGATGGCAATTAATATTGGACAAAGAAAGAGAAACTTCTCCTTTTGAAGGTTTTATATTACTTACGAAAAATATACTCAGAGACTTTGCAAAGGTTTACGTTCTGATTTTTGACCACTTTAGACGTGATTTACCAAGATTCATTTTAAATATATTTAAAAATATTAAAGTATTTTTATGGAGAGGAGTTAAATGGGTATATTGATAGCCTTATTTTTAACATTAATATCTTGGAATTTTGCAGAAGAAAAATATTACTGTATACAGTTAGTTTCTTCTAAAGATTTACAAAGTTTAAAAAGGATTTTT
>QNXQ01000052.1 GCA_003978875.1 Aquifex sp.
AACTCCTTTTCAAAGGAGAGTTTACTCCAGGCGTCGGTGGTAAAGTTTTCCCGGTTAATCCTGTACACTGCTTCGAGGTCCTTCTGTTCCATCCTTCGAACTTTTAACATATCCTGTTAAGATTATTTTATGCTGGGAATTATAGGCGGAAGTGGCCTTTACAAACTTGAAGGCCTGAAGGTTATAAAAGAGATAAATATAAAAACTCCCTTCGGAGAACCGTCTTCTCCCGTAGTTATCGGAGAGGTAGAAGGTAAAAAAGTTGCCTTCTTAGCAAGACATGGGAAAAATCACCAATATCCTCCACATCTCGTTCCTTATAGAGCAAACCTATGGGCTTTAAGGGAAGTAGGTGTAAAAAGAGTTCTGGGAATTTCAGCTGTAGGAGGTATAAACAAACTATTGATGCCGGGAGATTTTGTCGTTATAGATGACTTCTTAGATTTTACAAAAAGTAGAAAATCAACATTCTTTGAAGGCATATTTTCTCTAAATGTCGATGGAGAGGATAAAGTTGCAGAGCTTTTAAATAAAAAGAAAGTGGTTCACATAGACGTAAGCTCCGCTTACTGCCCAGAAATGAGAAGTACTTTAATCCAAATTCTAGAGGAAAAAGGCTTTAGGTTTCACAGAAAAGGAGTCTACGCTTGTACGGAAGGTCCCAGATTTGAGACTCCTTCGGAGATAAAGGTGCTGGAAAAACTGGGAGCGGATGTTGTAGGGATGACGGGATATCCCGAAGTGGTTTTGGCAAGAGAACTCACTATGTGTTATGCAAGTTTATGTGTAGTAGCCAATCCTGCAGCAGGGATAGCAGGCTACAGACTAACGAGTGATGAAGTTATAAATCTGATGAAACAAAAGGAAGAAGAGATAAAGGAAATTTTAATTTCTTTTATAAAGTCCCTTCCTGATGATAGGGGTTGCAATTGTGAAAAAATATTAGAAGGGGCAGAAGTATGAACTTCGAGCAGTTTTTACAAAGCGATGCCTTCAAGGAATTCGGAACAGGAGCACTGATAGGTTTTACCTTAGGGTTCACACTTAAAAGGGTTTTTAAGCTTTTTGTCTTTCTCGTAGGTTTATACCTTATTGGACTTATATACCTCAGCAATCAGGGAATAGTGGAAATACATTGGAACAGTCTCGAGTCTTGGATTAATTATCTATACGAAGGTTTTAAAAACTTTGCAAAGGGTATTACCGCACCGGTGGCATCACTGGGAGGATTTGCTGTAGGGTTTGCCGCCGGAATGAAGTTTTAACATCACTCGTACTCTCTTCCGTATTTTTTGTACAGGTAAAAAACTCTCATTAAGAGCGATAACAGAGTAAGGAGTGCTACTAATTTTATTCCAAAGCTTAAGCCTAACGGAAAAGGAATCCTTTCGAGAATAGAAAAAAGTATTATCGTGATGTGGGTTTCAGGTCTGCCGAAAAACCCAACACCTTCCAGAGGGTCTATTATTTTACCTTTTTTCCTTTCTGTATATCCTATTTCCGCATAAGCTACAGGCTTGATAAAGGAATGGAGCATAGAAACCGTTATGGTTGTAATCGCAACAAAGGGTGAAGCATATGCAAAACCTATAGCTCCCAAGACAAAACCATCGGTCCACTTATCCGCTATCCAATCAAATACCGCTCCAAACTTGGATGTTTTTCCGGTAGTTCTTGCAACTACTCCATCAAGAAGGTCAAAAAGTCCAGATAAAGCTAAAAGTACCGCACCAGTTAGAGCTTTGTGATGAAAATAAAAGTAAGCTGCTATACTGCCCAGGAAAAGGGATAGAAGAGTTATAAAGTTAGGAGGAAGCCCTGTTCGTGCCAGGGTCTCTCCGAGCGGATAATACAATTTTTTTAAAACTTCTCTTTTGCTCGTTAAATTCATTTAAGCTCCTTTTTCCCGAGCCATGGCATCATTTTTCTTAATTCTTCACCTACCTTTTCTACAAGGTGTTCTCTGTCCCTTTCGAGAAGTGCGTGGTAAACAGGTCTTCCTGCTTTATTTTCAAGAATCCATTCTCTTGCAAATTCTCCCTTTTGAATTTCTTCCAGAGTCTTTTCCATAACAGGTTTGACAACTTCGTAAATCCTTTCTCCTCTTGTAACATCTCCGTATTTAGCTGTATCGGAAATAGAGTATCTCATTCCCGATATTCCGTGCTCGTAGATTAAATCCACTATAAGTTTAAGCTCGTGGAGACATTCAAAGTAAGCTACTTCAGGTTGATATCCCGCTTTCACCAATGTTTCAAAACCAGCCTTTATTAAAGCGGTAACTCCTCCACAAAGTACCATCTGTTCTCCAAATAAATCCGTTTCCGTTTCTTCCTTGAAAGTAGTTTCTATTACACCGGCTCTTGTAGCCCCAATGCCCTTAGCGTAAGCGAGAGCTTTATCCTTACAGGCACCGGATGCATCTTGATAAATAGCTACTAATGCAGGAACTCCTTTCCCTTCGGTGTACATCCACCTTACAAGGTGTCCCGGTCCCTTCGGAGCTACCATAAAGACATCTACATCCTTGGGAGGAACTATTTGCCTAAAGTGTATATTAAATCCGTGGGCAAAGGCTAACGTCTTTGAAGAATCTAATACAGGTTCAATTTCATTTTTATACACGTCGGCTTGAACAGTATCCGGAATTAAGAACATTATGATATCCGCTTTCTCTGCTGCTTCCCTTGGAGTGTAAACTTCAAACCCATCAGCTTCCGCTTTTGCTCTTGACCTGCTACCCTTGTGAAGTCCAATAATTACCTTTAGGCCGCTATCTTTTAGGTTGAGAGCGTGAGCATGTCCCTGACTTCCGTATCCGAGAATTGCGATTACTTTATCCTTCAGAATATCAAGACTTGCATCGGAATCGTAATATATCTTTGCCATTCAAAACCTCCTTTATTACTATTGTAGGTATTATTATAATTTTATTTTTAGGTAGTGCCCGTAGCTCAGGTGGATAGAGCGCGAGATTCCTAATCTCGAGGTCGCGGGTTCGAGTCCCGCCGGGCACACCATTATCCTCTCAAAATCATCGATGGAAAAAATAAAATCGGAAGGAGAAAAGGTCATCTGGATGCTTGATTTTTTAGAGCTTCTTCAAATTGTCTTTCTATATCTCTCAGTACGTTATAGATGAATTCCGCTCTGTCATTTACCTTAAATCTTTCCTTTACAGCTTTTTGACCTTTTTCTGCTATATTTTGAAGAGACTCCCTATTTTCTAAGTAGAAGAGAACCTTTTCTTCAAGGTCTGCTCTATCTAGAGGTGCAAAGGTTATGATTTCTTCATCGGGTTTTAAGAATCCCGGAATAGTACCTTTAAAATCGGTCATTACCGCACTTCCCATATATAGTGCTTCCAAGGGAATAAAGCTGAATCCTGTCGGAATAGTTTGAGGAGCGACAAAAATTACAAGATTTGAACTTGAGTAGTACTTTAATAGCTGTTCGTAGGAACTTACTTTTATGGCTTCATGTCCCTCAAAGAGATTTCCTTGATAATCTCCGAGAATTTTTACTTCCATTCCTTCAAGGAAGTGAAGCAGGTAGATTTTTCTTCTCATAGTAGTATACGCAGCTATGTCGTTTAGAAATTTGTAGAAAAGCGAAGGATTTTTTTCACGCCATTTGTTGAACTGTTCCTGAACCTGAGGATTAAACAAACCAAATACGTAATTAAAAGCGGTAAGCACGTGTACCTCGGGATTTCTGAACATAAACTCTCCCGTTTCGAAGAAAAAGGGCATTATCTCTTGAGGGTAATTCTGAGAAACAGCGTTAACAATTATCTGCGGGTCTATAACAGGCCCTACAAATGCTATTTCTATATCTTTTTCTTTTTCCGGTTCAGGGAAAAGATTCTCATTCACAAAAGGAGAAATATAACTTACATTAGAGATACCCAAAACGTTTAAACTATCCGTATGCTTCAAATCCGTTATAAAAGCTATATAGTTTTGAGGTTTCTCTACACCCTCAAAAGCAGGATAGAAGAGTAAAGGGTCATCCACAAATATACTTACATGAACTATTCCAAGAAGGTCGGAAAGAATATACTTCTTTCCATCTCTTTCTCCAACTATTATTCCTGTACCATTTGTATCCATAAGAAAGAGCGGTCGCCATTCTTCAAGTTCCCGAACCACGGATTGAGGGTCTCTTTCTTTTAAGTCATACTCCCTTATCTCTGCACCTTTTTCCTTAAGGTATTCCAGGATTGCATATACATGTTTTGCCGGTACACCCAGTTCCCCCGGTCTTAAAAATGCTATCTTCATAATTCATAGTCTATCATATAGCCTTTTGCTCAAACTGAACTTTCCG
Source organism: Aquifex sp. (assembly GCA_003978875.1). Classification (GTDB taxonomy): domain Bacteria; phylum Aquificota; class Aquificia; order Aquificales; family Aquificaceae; genus Aquifex. The sequence continues at coordinate 4,330 of QNXQ01000052.1, forward strand.
TAAAAGGACTATAAGAATGACTGCACCGATTATCAGGATTATAGAAACTATTTGATTCCAAGTAAGCCCTATTGCAGGGATGGGAGGAGTTACCCCCCTGTAAAACTCAAGTAGGAATCTCTGAGTACCATAGAGAAGCAGATAAAGGGCAAAAACAAATCCATCGTAAGGCTTTTTCCTATACAAAATTAAAAGTATTAAAAATATTAATAGATTTCCTAGAGCTTCCATAAGCTGAGTTGGATATAGAGGAGTAAAAGGTGGAGCTACAGCTCCTTTAGGGAAAACTATATAGAAAAAAGGAAATTTATCGGTAAAGTGAATACCTATCTCATTACTCGTTGCATAAGGGAACGGTTTTCCATAACAGCATCCTGCACTTGTACACCCGAGTCTCCCAAAAAAGTGAGCCAAAGCTATTGCAGGAGCGGCGATATCCGCAGACTTCCAAAGAGGTAAATTGAAAATTTTTATACCTATGAGAGCTCCTACAATTCCCCCTATCAATCCTCCGTAAAAAGAAACCCCTCCTTTCCATATAGCTATGTAATCTATTAAATCCCTGAATTCATAAGGGTGTTCTATGGCATAAGCTATGCGTGCTCCTACAATTCCGAAAAGTATAGCCAGAAGAAAGCTATTTTCTACAGCTTTCAGGTCAAGTTTTTCCCTTTTTGCCAATTTTAGTACGAGGAAGTACCCGAGGACTACTCCCAGGGCAACTAATATACCGTAGAGACTTATTTTTAACCCAAAAACTGATATCACTTCTGGGAACAATCCAATCCTCCTTTTATAATTCTAAAGATATCATGAAGTGGGAAATTAGTAAAACCTTCAGATTTGAAGCGGGACATAGAGTTTGGAAGCAAAATTTAACTTACGGAAGAGGAGCTCAATTTACCAAGGAAAAACCCGTAAACAAGTGTGTAAATCTTCACGGACACAGTTATGTTTTAGAAGTGACTGTGGGTTCTGATACTTTGAGCGAACAAGATATGGTAATGGATTTTTACCATGTAAAGAATGCTTTAAAGGATTTAATAGATGAAATAGACCATAGTTTCATAATAGATGTTAATGACCCTATGTATCCCGAGTTAAAAGAAGTTGCAGAAAAGTATGGAGCTATGAAGATTTTTCCCGTAGAATTTTGTCCTACTGCGGAAGCGTTAGCAAAGTTTTTCTACGATTTTTTAAAAAGAAAGTTGGAGGAAGCAGGTCTTCTTGGTGAGATAAAAGTAATCAAAGTAACCCTTTGGGAAACTGCTACGTCTAAGGCGGAGTACAAAGAGGAGTGAGTTCATGTATTTTTTATTAATCCTTCTGCTTTGTGGAATTTCTTTCTCCATGCCTAAACTTATCT
>QNXQ01000053.1 GCA_003978875.1 Aquifex sp.
CTCTATAGAAACAACTCTATTTCGTACACGAAAAAGTGGTTCCTCAAAAAGCCCATGGACCTCGATTTCTCAGCTTTTGATAGGAGAATAGAGTATACTACGTACACCGTTCAAAGAACCGGATTTTCGGTAGCACTTTCAAAAGAGTTCTGGGAGTATTGGAGAGCTTCGATAGGAACAACTATACAAAGGGTAAAATACAGTGATATTTCCGAAGATGCGGTTTCTTACATAAAGGAACAAGAAGGCACAAGAAATTCAAGGAAAATATTCCTCACTTTAAGAAGAGATACAAGGGATTATTATCTACTTCCTACCAAGGGTTCTATTATCGTTCTTAGGAATGCAGTAGGTGTAGGACTCTTAGGAGGAGATGAAAAATTTTATAAGCTCGAACTGGAAGGTGCAAAATACTTCAGCGATACATACTTTGATACAGGTCTAATTTTAAGTTTAAAAGGAGAAATAGGATTGGTAGAAGGGTACGGCGGGAAAAAAGTCCCTATAGATGAGAGATTTTTTGTAGGTGGAGATTTCACTATAAGAGGTTATGAATACGGCTATGCAGGACCCGTAGACCCGGCAACTTTAGACCCGATAGGTGCAAAGAAGAAGATTATTACGAGTGTAGAGCTTATGTATCCGCTTTATAAAAAGATGTTTTTCCTGGCCACATTCTTTGATTATGGTCTCGGTGCTGATAACTGGGACGATTTTAAACTCTCGAACTTTAGAGGTGGATACGGTATAGGACTTAGAATAATTACTCCCTTTGCTCCTATAAGAATAGATTGGGCTTTCAAGACAAAGACGGTTCCGGGAGATACGAACCGTTCGAGGATTCACTTCGTGTTAGGAACCTTCTTCTAAATGTTTCATAACGTGTGCCATATCCTTATCTCCTCTGCCAGATAGATTTATAACCACTATACCATCACGCCCGATCTGTTTGGCTATCTCCACCGCTTTTATTACGGCGTGGGCACTCTCAAGAGCAGGGATTATTCCTTCGGTTTTTGCAAGGAGTTTGAAACCTTCGAGGGCTTCTTCATCACTTGCGGTAATATACTTTGCCCTTTTTACCTCGTAGAGTAAAGCGTGTTCCGGTCCTACTCCCGGATAATCAAGGCCGGCGGAAATTGAATGAGTTGGGAGAATTTGTCCCTCTTCATCCTGAAGGAAGTAGCTTTTCATACCGTGCAAAACACCCACACTACCTCCACATATAGAGGCTGCATGCTTTCCGGTTTCAAGTCCATAGCCTCCTGCCTCAACTCCTATAAGCTCTACTTCCTTATCTTCAATGAAGGGATAAAAAATCCCCATGGCGTTTGACCCTCCCCCTACACAGGCAACTATTGCATCGGGAAGCCTACCCTCCTTTTGAAGTATCTGCTGTTTTGTCTCTCTACCTATTACACTCTGAAAATCCCTCACTATCATAGGGAAAGGATGAGGTCCTACAACGGAGCCAATAACGTAGTGGGTTGTTTCCACATTGGTAACCCAGTCTCTTAAAGCCTCATTTATAGCATCTTTTAAGGTTTTACTGCCACTCTTTACTATTCTCACCTCCGCTCCGAGGAGCTTCATTCTGAAAACGTTAAGAGCTTGTCTTTCTGCGTCTTCTTCCCCCATATAAACAACACATTCCAATCCGAGAAGTGCGGAAGCCGTTGCAGTAGCCACTCCATGCTGTCCCGCACCCGTTTCCGCTATTACTCTTTTTTTACCCATCCTCTTCGTAAGCAGGCATTGCCCTATGGTATTGTTAATCTTGTGGGCACCCGTATGAAGTAAATCCTCCCTCTTTAAGTAAATCTTTGCACCGCCTACGTATTTCGTTAATTTTTCCGCAAAGTATAAAGGAGTAGGTCTCCCCGCGTATTCTCTTAAGTAATAATCCAGTTCCCTATTGAACGTATCATCGTTTTTTAATTCTTTATACTTTTCTTCTAGTTCTTCGAGGGCGTACATAAGAGTTTCAGGAACATATTTGCCACCGAATTTCCCGAAATAACCTCTCTCGTCAGGATAGTTATACATAAGGGATTATTTTACGAATTTCCTTTTGCTTTTCTTTGAACGAAATTATTTATTATGAAAGTGGTTGTTTATAGCTCAAGTAATCCCGTTTTATATCAAGCCCTTGAGGAGATAAAGCACAAGTTCGTAGAAGACAAAATTCTTACGGATTTTGACTTTTTACTTATATCTCTAAACTATAAGTATCCTTACGAAAAACTGGATAGGGATTTAAGAAGGGTATTTAATCTTGATGGGAGGGAGTACCTCGCTTTTCATTCAACGGAATCTATAGAAAATACAAAAATAGTAGAAGGTATAGCTATATGCTTTATAAAATTTGAAAACAAGGGAAGGGTAAGAATTTATACCGACGAAGGTATAAGTAATTACGTCGAAAGAGGAACGCTTGAGCGTTTAGTAAATTATTTGGAGGAAAACAAAGAGCATTTAAACCTTTTTATATCCGCTTGGGAGGATAACAATTTAGGTCTCTTTATAGAAGATTTGGGAAATTTCTTATACTCGAGAGGATTTTATCCAAATTTGGTTGGAGGAGTCTCATCAGGAAAAATTTATGAAGGGGAACTGAGAACTTTTCAGATACACAACGGAAAGGTTATAAAAGACGGCTTTACTGTAATCACCTTTGAGAACGTAGAATACTGCTTCGGTATATCTTTGGGATTTAAGCCGATAAGTCCTGTATATATGGTTTCTAAAGCGGATGGATACAAAATATACGAGGTTGATGGAAACACACCTTTTATAAATATAGTTAAAGGTTTTCTCAGTGGTCTTGAGGAAAGAGTTGAGTATCTATGGTATTGTCCTATAGTAATTCTTGAGGAAGAAGAGGGATACGTTAAAGTTCAGAGAACTTTTAAAGAATTAGGAAAAGATTACGTAGAATTTTTTGCACCTGTTTACGAAGGAGAAAGGTTTATGCTTTCCTTTGGAGAACCAAATATGCTTATAGAGAATACAAAAAGAGAAATTTTGAAAATAAAAAATAAGTTAAACACTCCTGATATGCTTCTTAATTTTTCGTGTATAGCAAGGCAATTTGTTCTCGAGAATAAAAGAACTTTAGAAAACGAGATAATTTCTCAAATACTCGACGCTCCATTATTTGGATTTGCAACATATGGAGAGATAGGACCAGATAAAGATTTCAAGAAGGTAAAACTTTACAATGAGACCGCAACGGTAGTAGCATTAAAAGAAAGGAGTTAAAAAATGAGGGAAGAAATAAAACTAAAACTTCTTATGAATATTATTAACGAAATTACAAGAAAATACGATGAGCTTTTAAAAACTTATGAATATCTTACCCACAAACTAGAATTTGAAGCTTACCACGACCCTTTAACTGGATTATTTAATAGGAACAGTTTAAATAGTTTGCTCAGAATGGAGGTTAACCGTTCAAAGGTTCTGGGAAATTATAAAGTGGAAGTCCTTTTCATAGACTTGGACAACTTCAAAAGGATAAACGATGCTTTCGGTCATAGCAAAGGAGATAAAGTTCTAAAGAAGGTTTCGGAAATTATAAGGGAAAGCATAAGGGATGAAGATATTCCTGTAAGATACGGCGGAGACGAGTTTGTGGTAATTTTAAAAACGAAGGACAAGAGCATAGGCTATATAGTCGGTGAACGTATAAGAAGGAGAATCGAGGAAACATTTTCAGAGTACAGACTTTCGGCAAGTTATGGCGTCGCCATTTTCCCGGATGATTCGGAAGATGCCGAAGAGCTCATAGATATAGCGGATAGAAGGATGTACGAAATGAAGAGGGAAAAGAAAACTAGATTCCCGGCGGTATCTTGAAGGGAACATTCATAAGAGGGTTTTCTTCCTCCTGTTTTACAATCATTGCGTAAACTCCAAAGCAGTATTTGCCTATTTCAATAACTCTTCCTACCTTCACTCCCGCATCTTCCAAAATTAAACCCACTTCCCATTCGGAGTAAACCTCTTCCGGTGGAGGACCTTTATCCCTTTCCTCCTTTTTCCAATCTATAATTGCAAGATAGGCAAACGACTTAGAAACTCTCTTTAGTTCTTCCAAGAATTTTAAAGGTTCGGAAAGCTCATGGAAGGTAAAAGCTATGTATATAAAGTCAACCGTATTATCTGGTAAAGGTATCTTGTTTTCCTCGGACTTTAAAACTTCCACATTTGTGAGGTTAAGTTCTTCTACTTTCTTTTTTGCATAGTTTACCATTTCATCCTGAATATCTATCGCGTATACTTTTCCTTTTTCTCCTACAAGTTTTGAGATATAAGGTAAGTAAAAACCTGCTCCCGTTCCAACATCGAGGACAGTCATTCCTTCTTTAAGCCCGAACTCCTTTAAAACCTTTTCCGGGTCAAAGAGCTCCAGGCGTGAAGGGTCATCCAACTTTTTTATCTTTGAAGGGTCAAACTTATGAACCATACTAATATTATTAGTTATGAAGTTAGATTTAAGCAATCTTCTTAAAAAGGAAGAACCTCCCTTTAAAAGTCTTGATGAAGCGAAAGAGTATGTAGCGAAGTATACCCTTAACTTTATAAATATAGAGTTGGAGGGAACTCCTAAAGACCAATGGGAAAAAACCCTTGAAACTTGGACTAAAATTTGCGGATTTGCAAAGAGTTTAATTAAGGTTTCGGAAAATCAAAGGAGGGAAATTTATAGAAGATACAATTTCGATGCAATGATGGAAGGTATAGTCGAAGATTTGATAAAAACCCTTTACGGCTTTTACTCTCTGGGAATCATTAAACCCGATGAAAAACCTTATAAAGTTCTGGAGGTAGCCGTTGAATTGGTTGAAAGGGAAAAGGATTTAATTGAACGAGAGAGGTTAAACCCTGAAGCTCTTGAGTTTATAAAGGAATATATAAAAAAGAAAAAAGGCTGAAAAATTAAGCAACCGCAAATTCTTTATTGAGGAATCTTTTCCACGTGCTTGGCATTCTTAACAGTTCTTCCTCAGCTATCTTTCTAACTTGTTCTTCTAAACCTTTTACGTCTTTTTTGGTTCTAACTTTAACATCACAGACTTGAGGTTCGTTTATGGGTTTTCCTATCTGTGAAACAAGATAACAATAAGCCTCTTCTACTTCTTCTATTTCTCCTACAACTCTATCAGCTATTATGTTGGCAACTACATTGTAAATCTTACCTATATGAGATACAGGATTTTTCCCGGCAGCTGCTTCTAAGCTCATAGGTCTGTAGGGAGTTATAAGGCCGTTTACCCTATTTCCTCTTCCTACCTGTCCATCGTCTCCCTGTTCCGCAGACGTTCCGGTTACAGTTATGTAGACGCTTTCCCTTTCGGGGTCATCAGCTGTATTTACAAATATCTCTACTTCCCTATTTGTAAGCCCTCTGGCCATTTCTTCAACTGTTTTTCTGATAAATTCCTTTTTTTCCAAGTAATCTTGGAGATTTTCAACGTATTTGCTCACAAATGCACAAGCAATTGTTATCCTAATCTTTTCCTTTATTCTCACACCCATAACCTT
>QNXQ01000065.1 GCA_003978875.1 Aquifex sp.
ATGGTAAAAAAGTTAAAGTTCCGTTTTTGACCCCGGTCGATGTTGCAAAAATACTATCAATAATAGAACCAAAAATAGAAAGACAAACAGATTTGCAACAATTAATAGACCTATCGGAAGATTTGAGAGAACGAGTAGAGGAAATAATTAGGAGAAGGGTTTTCTATGAAGCCTTTAGTGGGAACATATCAATATTTGAAGATGAAAAAGAAGAAGAAGCAGTTAGGGGTTTCTTGTTCCAATTAACAGTTCAATATGCTAACAGAATAATAAAGGTTAATTCCATCGACGATTTGGGAAACTTCTCTTCAAGATTTATATTCATACTCGGAAACACATTACTAGTTCCCTCATCTTCATTAAGATTTCTTAACTATCCGAAGAAATTAATTGGGTTCTTGGATAGGATTGGTGCTTTAGTATCTAGGAGAAGGATTAGATTTAGAGATGGTAGGCCGTGGGTTTTGTTCTTAAACTTAGATGTTTTGAAAAAATACTTCAAAGAGCTATCTAAAATAGAGGAACTAGCAGAAGAGGGGAAGGTGGAAAAAGAGGAAGAAAGGGACTTGGAAGAAGAAGAGGTAGAAAAGTTAGAAGAATTAGAGAAAATCTTGAAGGAAACTGAAAAGGTTGGGGAAGAAGGGTGGAAAGATGTAGAAGAAGAACTATAAAATGGATCTTAACCAGATTTACAACATTGGAAAAGAAAGGATTGAATACAGAAAAAAACACTTTCCAGATTATAGACTAAGGTTTCCTATCGTTCAAATAGGTTCAAAGAAGAAAGTAATTAAATGGTTATCCGAGGAAGAATTTCTAAACTTTGAAAAGTTGAAAGAGCTTATAGATAGGTATATGATAGCGTCAGTAGATTCGACACTATTACCAAATGAAGTTGTTATTGAAACGGATTACGAAAGTGGAGTTTTGAAAGATTCATTATTCGAATTGGTTAGAAAGTATTTGCAGATTTTAAACTTAAAATATGTTATGGTATTCTCGGGGAATAAATCCATACATTTTCATGTGTTTTTCAAAAATTATAACCCTTTAGAGCTAAGGAAAATAAAAGAAAACTTCTATAACTATTTGAGGGAGAAAATTCCCGGGTTGGATTCTTTTGGTTTTAAGGAAAATCATCCTTACAGATTACCCGGGTCTATGCATCCAGAAACCATGAAAAAAGCTTCAATATTAGTTGATGAATACTCTAGTAGATACATAGAAAACGGTTTTGTGGTTGAAAGTGAAGTTCCAAAAGTATTGTTAGAATGGAAAAAGGGTAGAACAAACGAGACCATACCGTTGTTACCAGATTCTGGAAAGGGAAGGGGAAAATTGAGACAGCTATACAAAGAGTTGCTAAATGTTACAGTAAACGATGGGAGAGATCGGGTCTTGATGATACTTGTAACAATAGCCAAATTTTTGAGAATCCCACCACCACAATTTGCAAAGGACTTAGAGAGATGGGCTAGGTTAAACGGATGGAAAGAATACCGTTGGAGAAATTGGATAAAGTATTATGAAGAGGGTAGATATTCTTGGATGAAGAATTGGAGATGGGCTATTAAAGAATTCTTAACAGCCAAAGACATAGAACCGGAAAGTTACAATAAGGTTAAGAACATAATATTGGCAAAGCTACCTTGGGCGGAAAAATACATAAAATGAAAGCGATAATTGGTGTCCCGGGTGCTGGAAAAACAACTTTCTTGGCAAAAGAATTGGTTAAGCTATCTTTTGACGATTACATTTTCACTTCCTTAACAAATTCTTCAATTCGTGCCTTTTTATCGAAAATTGGAGAACGGGAAAAGAAAAGATCAATTAGAACTATATATGGACTGGCTTACAAAAAACTAGACGAGGAAGGAATGTTAGATGAATGGAAAAAAAAGGAGTTGAAAAATTACGAAAAGAAAATAGGGGAGCTAATAGTCGATTATGGTGTTTTTTCACTTTACAAGGAAGACATTGAAAACATACTAACTTTGTTGATCTTAGAAGCTTTGGAAAGGCAAGCAGAACCGGAAGAGGTATTAGACAACATTGAGACTGAAGTTAAAAAGATGATCTTTTCAGATAAAACCATAAACCGGGTGTTTTTCTTGCTGGAAGACTTGTTATCTAAATATAAGCAAAGAAAGTTTTACGGTTATCCGTTTTTACTCTATGAAGCCTTTCGAAATAACCTAGACATATTTAAAGTCTTCCTACCCAATGGAGAAAAAGAACCAGAGCTAATAGTTATAGACGAATTTCAAGATACCCCAAAATTTATTTTCGAATATTTGTCCGGGTTGAGAAAGGATAAAAAACTTTTGATTGCTGGAGACCCGGCTCAAGAAATTTTTTCTTTCCTCAAAACAGATTCAAATTACCTTCTATCAAAGATTTCAAAAATCAAATATTTGGTGCAAACGCATCGTTTTGGAGAAGAAATATGTTCGTTAGCGAATAGATTATTGAAAAAGTTAGGATACGGGTTTAAGATAAAGCCAGCTAATAAAGAGTCCCGGGTTCTTTATTTCAACTATAGTTATTCAAATCTTGTTTCAGTTTTGCACAAAATACTAAAACACGATAAGGAAGTCGCTATATTGGTTAGAACTAAAAACCAAGTAAGAATTTTAGAGGAAAAGTTAAGTCAAAGATTCGATGTTATAAACTTAGAGAAGTACGATATGAGCGTTTTACAAAATTACTTGAAAAAGTATGAAGAAACTTTGAAGAATAAGAGAACTAGCATATTAGATTATTTCAAACCACTAGAACAATTAAGAAAAGAAGTTTTAAGAGAGATAGCACCAGGTAAACAAATAGAAAACATCTTATTGAAATTGGTGGAAGGAAAGGTAGTCTACTTATCAACAATACATGGGGTTAAGGGTTTGGAATTTAACAATGTTATAATTTGGGATGCAATCCCGAGAAAAATAGAAAAGCTATTAGATTCTGGGGAAATAAGCGAAAAAGAAGAATTAAAAACAATTTATGTAGGAATAACCCGGGCCAAACGACTTTTAATAGTTTTAAAAGAACCAGACGGTTACTTCAACTCTTTCAACATATCTTAGCTCTAACCCGGTCTCTTTTCAACCTGTATAGTATAACCGAAATAATACAATTTTATCATCCTAACTAACTTTTGATAAAACTTCAGGTATTGTTCCATTTCTCCACCCCGGTTCTCCAATATCTTCTTGTTAGCTCTAACAATGCTATTAAGCAACTGTTTATTACCGCTCTTTTCTACTTTTTCTCTAACCCAACGCAACAACTTGCCCGGGCTTTTTATGACCCTTCTAATTACTATTTCTCCATCCCATGATTCTTCCCTTTCCTCCATTATCTGTTCTAAACCATCTCTCCAAACCGTTTCAAACATATAGTTGAATAGTGTTCTCAAATCGTCATCTTTAACCCGGGCAATGTATTTCTTCAAGCTAGAATTATCCCCGGTCTCGAACAACAACCCCTTCAAAAACTCTATCCTTTTCCTATTTACTTCCCTTTTCCACGGCAAATAGTATTTTTTGTATGTTTCCGCTAAACCAACCTTGAAAATCTTTAAGAATCGCAAATCGCTTCTCTTAGCTAATCTTTGCATCAAATAAAAGAATTGGCTTGGAAATTGATGTGCAATACCTAAGCGATACTTAAACCTTCTGCTAAGCTTTACCAAAATTGAAACCTTTCTAATCAAGTATTCAGGAACCACAGCAACATAATAGTTGTCTCTCTTAGCATCTGAGAAAGTATAAAACCACGCGTCAATCCTACCTTTCAGAAAAAGCTCCCCAGCATCTGTTATGTCTTGGTATTGAATTATCCAAAAGATTCCAGCAAAGCCCATCAGCCTAAAGATTTGAAAAACCTCATAGCTTTCTTTGGTCATCTGTCTCCACTTAGAATAGAAGTGCGCTCCCTCATCTACAACTATTGGTCTTATTAGCTTTGCTTTTCCGCTTTCTAGCTCTTTTAATCTTTGTTCTAGCAAGGGTAAAACATCTCGTACATCTAAGACATAATAATTCTTAATGTTTCGCTTGAGTTCTTCCTTAAAACCCATCGCTTCTAGAATTTTAAGAGAAATATTCGATTTTCCCGAGCGCTCTTTACCTGTTATTAATAAAACAAAATCCGAGTTTTTTCTTACAGCTTCAGTAACTTTCCTTTGTAAAACATTACGCACATATTCATCAAATGCGTTTTCTTTCTCCTCTACACTCTTATTTAGTGATTCATAAAGTTCTTTCGGATTTATTCTCGGGAGCTTCATTATTCTAGCATACCGAAGATTTCTCTATATTGCTTTTGAGCTTCCCGACTCCTTATGTATTCTAACAGAACATTCAGGTTCTTTCTGCCCTGTATTGTTGCAACGATTTCTACATTTTCGATGTATTCAAGTATTTTGTTTTGCCACGCGTATCTCAGAGAATGCGAGTTTACATAAAAGTTGTTCTTAATCCACTTTTCATATCTATTCACATACCTCTCATATTCTTCATAGTTCTTTGCTCTCTCGTGCGGGTTCAAAAACTTTATCGGTATGTAATTGTCTGGATGTCCGAATGCTAAGGACATCGCTCTATCTAAGTGTGCTTGATTGACGAACACTATTTTAGGTATTCTTACTATTCTCTCTTTGAATTCGCTGAGCTTTTTTTCCACAACCCTCCCGTCAGCTAACTTTTTTACAATTCCCTGCTTAAATGAGAAAATGCTAAATTCTTCTTTTCTCTCATCTAGGAACTTTCTGAGAGATAGCATAGATTCTCCTGCTCTTTCTCCATTCGTTAGCTGTATTATTGCTGTAGCCGTGTAAATCAATTGCTTTCCAATGTTCTTTCTCGGTTTTCGTATAAACTCAGCTAATCTATGATTAAAGAATGTATAGAGGTTTTGCTTTATAGTTTCGTATGATACTCCAGAGTCCCATTTGCCCATAGACAAAATCTAAAGTTTTATCCTTAAAAGCCTTCCAAAGATAAAGCCTTCTATAGATGTATTTGTGTTCTATTCGCTTCCACTCAAAATAAGCTAAACCTAAAAAAGTAAGAACTAATAAAAAAGAGTAAGCAATTAAAAAACATTCGAGGTTATGCCTTCTGCAGTTCTCTATGATTTCTTCAAGCATTATCAGAGTATTTGCGCTTTATCTCTTTAATCTTCAAGTATGCCCACAAATGTGAGTCTATTACTGATGTATCCAAGGTAACCGTCTCATGAAGCTCCAGCTTTTTCTTATCTTTGTAGTAAACATATAATCTCCCATAATCAGCTTTTGTCAGATAAAGATAGAAATGCAATTGTGCTATTCCATATTTTATCACCCGCCTTCCCCTTCCCGTTATTGTTGTTTTCAGTTCATCCACATATGCTGTTCCGTTTTCCACAACAACCCTGTCTGGAACACCGCAAATGAAAAACAGGTGATAATCGTCTAATCGATAAAAAGAACAAAACTTTATAT
>QNXQ01000162.1 GCA_003978875.1 Aquifex sp.
ATTACAGGCCACAGTTTTACTTCAGGACGGCGGATGTGACAGGGACAGTGGTAAAGCTTCCGGAAGGAGTAGAGATGGTAATGCCTGGGGATAATGTAGAGATAGAAGTTGAGCTTATAGCACCTGTAGCGTTAGAGGAAGGGCTTAGGTTTGCTATAAGAGAAGGTGGTAGAACTGTAGGTGCTGGTGTCGTTACTAAAATCCTTGATTGAGGTTTAGAAAATGGCTAGGGAAATCATCACACTTGCTTGTACGGAGTGCAAAAGAAGGAACTATACTACTACCAAAAATAAACAAAAACACCCTGAAAGGTTGGAATTGAGGAAATACTGCAAATGGTGTAGGAAACATACCATTCATAGAGAGGTAAAATAAATTTCTAACAGAGTGGGGCTGTAGCTCAATTGGCAGAGCGCGGGACTCCAAATCCCGTGGGTGGGGGTTCGAGTCCTCCCAGCCCCGCCATTTAAATCTTTTCCCATAGAGGTAAATTCCATGGAACGACTCAAAAATTTTCTCACCGGCGTAAAGGATGAACTCAAAAGGGTTACATGGCCTAGAAGGGAACTTGTAACGAAGGCTACTATCAGTGTTATAATATTTTCTCTTGTAGTGGGAATTTATCTCTGGATTTTAGACCTGGGTTTTACTAAAATTATATCTTTCATTCTTTCCTTGAGAGGGAGCCTATGACGGGAGAACAGCAAACTCAACAACTTGAAAAGAAGTGGTATGCACTTCAAGTAGAACCGGGAAAAGAGAATGAAGCAAAGGAAAATTTGTTAAAGGTTTTAGAGCTCGAAGGTTTAAAAAATTTGGTTGATGAAGTTATAGTTCCCGCTGAGGAAAAGGTTGTTATTAGAGCTCAAGGAAAAGAAAAGTACAGGCTCTCTCTCAAGGGAAATGCACGAGATATTCCGGTTCTTGGAAAGAAAGGTGTAACAACCTTCAGGATAGAGAATGGAGAAGTAAGAGTAATAGAAAGTGTAGAGGGTGACAACTGTGTTAACGCACCTCCCATTTCTAAACCGGGGCAGAAAATAACCTGTAAGGAAAATAAAACAGAAGCTAAGATTGTTCTCGATAACAAGATATTCCCAGGTTATATCCTCATCAAGGCACTTATGAACGATAAACTCCTTATGGCTATAGAAAAAACTCCCCACGTCTTCAGACCGGTAATGGTAGGAGGCAAGCCTGTTCCTTTAAAGGATGAAGAAGTAGAGAGAATACTTAATCAGATAAGAAAAGGTGTTAAACCTACGAAGGTTGAGTTTGAAAAAGGAGAACAAGTAAGAGTTATAGAAGGTCCCTTTATGAACTTTACCGGAACAATTGAAGAAGTTCATCCAGAAAAGAGGAAACTGACTGTTATGATAAGTATCTTTGGAAGAATGACACCTGTGGAACTTGACTTTGACCAAGTAGAAAAGATTTAAGGAGGATTGAAAAATGGCTAAAAAGGTGGTAGCCACTATAGAGCTAATGCTTCCGGCTCAGCAGGCGTCTCCGGCACCACCGGTAGGACCGGCTCTCGGTCAACACGGTGTAAACATTATGGAATTTGTAAAGCAGTTTAACGCTGCTAGCAGGGATTATGAGCCGGGAACTGTACTTCCCGTTGTGATTACGGTATACCAAGACAGAAGCTTTACATTCATAATGAAAACCCCGCCGGTGTCTTATCTACTTAAAAAGGCGGCGGGGGTAGAAAAAGGTTCCTCGGACCCCAAAAGAGTTAAGGTAGGTAAGATAACGGTTAAACAGCTTGAAGAAATAGCGAAGATGAAGCTTAAAGATATGAATACCAGGGATTTAAAAGCTGCTATGAGAATTGTTGCTGGAACTGCTAAGAGTATGGGTATTGAAATAGAAGGATGGAAGGAGTAGGGCCATGGCTAGAAGAGGGAAAAAGTATATAGAAGCTGCAAAGCTTGTTGATAGAAATAAAAGATATACAGTAGAAGAAGCTGTAGACATCCTCAAAAAAATGGAAGAGGTTCTTCAAAGGAGATTCGACGAGACCGTAGAACTCGCAATGAGACTAAACGTAGACCCAAGGTATGCAGACCAGATGGTTAGAGGTTCAGTAGTTCTCCCACACGGATTAGGTAAACCGATAAAGGTAGTGGTTTTTGCAGAAGGTGAGGATGCAAAAAAAGCAGAACAAGCCGGAGCCGATTACGTAGGTGGAGATGAACTGATAAACAAAATATTGAAAGAAGAATGGACAGATTTTGATGTAGCGATTGCTACCCCGGAAATGATGCCAAAAGTCGCAAAACTTGGTAAAATCTTGGGACCTCGCGGACTTATGCCTTCTCCGAAAACCGGAACGGTTACGAAAAACGTGGAACAAGCTATTAAAGATGCAAAGAGAGGTAGGGTTGAATTCAAGGTGGATAAAGCTGGAAACGTTCATATGCCCGTAGGAAAAATCTCCTTTGAAAAGGAAAAACTCATCGACAACATTTACGCTGCAATAGATGCAGTTGTAAGGGCAAAGCCCTCTGGAGCTAAAGGACAGTATATAAAGAATATAGCTCTATCCCTTACCATGAGCCCCAGCGTAAAGCTTGATATAAACGAAACACTCAAGAAACTACAAGAACAAGCTGCATAAGCGGAGGTAAGTTATGGCAGAAGTTAGAAAAACTTTACTCAAAAAGCAGGAGCTCGTAAACTCCTATAAGGAGAAACTTCAGAAATCTAACGGATTTGTAATTCTTTTCAACTTCCAAGGAATAGACGCATACCCTCTTACTCTACTGAGGCTGGATATAAAGGACTTAAAAGGTGAAATCGTAGTGGTAAAGAATACACTTCTGTATAGAGCTTTTTCCGATACTGTTCTTTCCGACCATAGGGAACTCTTCATAGGTCCTACCGCCGTGCTGTTTGCCTATGAAGATCCCGTAGCCGTTACTAAAAAGCTTGTAGACTTCTTAAAGGAAACTTTTGATAAAGAGTGGGAAAGCAGAATAAAGGGTGGGCTTCTTGACTATAAGTATATTTCTCCTGAACAAATCAAAGAGCTCGCAGAGCTACCGAGCAAAGAAGAACTTATTGCGAAACTCCTCGGTGTGCTAAAAGCACCTGTTACACAGCTTGCTATGACGTTGAAAGCTGTACCTCAAAAGCTAGTTCTTGTACTTAAAGCTATTGAAGAAGAAAAATCTAAAGGAGGTCAGTAAAGATGGCTACTTTAACCATTGATGAAATTGTAGAAGCTATTAAGAATATGTCCGTATTAGAAGTTGCTGAACTTGTTAAAAGGCTCGAAGAAGAATTCGGTGTTTCCGCAGCAGCTATGGTAGCTGCTGCACCGGCAGCAGGAGCGGCAGCAGGAGCAGCAGGTCAAGCAGAAGAAAAAACGGAATTCGACGTAATACTTAAATCCGCAGGAAAGAACAAGATACAGGTTATTAAGGCGGTAAGAGAAATCACAGGACTCGGTCTTAAAGAGGCTAAGGAACTCGTAGATAATGCTCCCAAACCTATTAAAGAAGGCGTATCCAAAGAGGAAGCTGAACAAATTAAGAAGAAACTCGAAGAAGCTGGAGCAGAAGTTGAAATCAAGTAATCTTTCTCTCTTTCCTTCTCTCCATTTTTATTTTCCTTTAGGAGGTAAAAAACTCTGGAGTTAATCGAAAAATTAATTTCTTCTTAATAGCTGTGGAAAAATTGAAAAAGGAATTCTTGACGTTTTTTAATCTTTGTTTATATTTTAATGATTGTTCTATGGGTTTAGTATGTTCTTTTCCACTCATAAACAAAGATAAAAGAGGAGAGGTATAACCATGGCAAAAATTGCTTTACCCCGTAAATTTTTCGGAAGAAGGTCAGAAATCTTAGACCCTCCTTACCTTTTGAGTATTCCCAAGAACTCCTTTGAAAACTTTGTCCAAATTAAGGTAAATCCGTATAAGAGAAAAAATGTAGGACTGGAACACATATTTAGAACTTCTTTTCCTTTTAAAGACCCTGATGAGAACTTCATTCTCGAGTATTTAGGTTATGAAATAGGTGATTGGGAATGTAATAGATGTGGTTATAAACCCAAAGATGACCTTTTGGGAGGGTGGGATGTAGATTGTCCCAAGTGTGGAGCAAAGCTAGTTTATAAGGAGAAATTTACCCCCGAGGAATGTAAGCTGAAAGGACTTACCTACTCAGCTCCCCTTAGAGTTATGCTTCAGCTAAAGGCTAAAACCAAAAATGGATACAGGGAATTCCCGCCCAAAAAGGTTTATTTTGGTGAAATCCCATTAATGACCGAAAACGGTTCATTCATAATCAATGGAACTGAAAGAATAATCATTAATCAACTTATTCGTTCAAGTGGTGTTTTCTTTGATGAAAAGGAAGAAAAGCAGAAAGATGCCACAATTACAAGAATTCTTTATAGAGCAAGTATTATTCCCGACAAGGGTTCAAGAGTTGAGTTTGAACTTTCAGGAGCTACTGATTTAATTTCTGCAAGGATAGATAGGAAAAAAGTAAGTGCTACCGCAGTATTGAGGGCTTTTGGTCTTGAAACCGCTTACGATATCCTCAAATATTATTACGAAGGAGTAAGAAATTACATAGTTAAGGATAAATACCTTTACGATGCCGAAACAGGTGAAGAATTTACTCCCGAAGATTTAGAACACCATTACATTTTCGCAATCATAAAGTTCAAGGGCAAACTCGCTGGTTTCGGAAGTTCCAAAGAGAGAGAATTTATCGAAGAGAGATATATAGAAGAGTGGGAAGAACTTGTAAGACTCCTTGATGATGATAGAGTTGAAGTTATAAGTGTTACCTCTGTTCCCAGAGAAAACGTTATTAAAAGCCAGTACGGCAAAAGTCTGATAGATACTCTTGCCAATGATACATCTCCGAAGGATATAGATAGAAGAAGTCCTGTAAAAGTACCCGCGGAATATAGTTTCAGAGACTACGGATTAATGGAAATTTACAAGAAACTCAGACACATAGAAGCTATGACTATGGAAATCGACTCCATAATCGAAAGAGCACGCATATACTTCACCATATTCTTCAGGGATTTAAAAAGATATGACCTCTCAAGGGTAGGTAGAGTCAAAATAAATGCAAAAGTACACAATATTCCCAAGGTTCTAAAACCTGCTGACGTAGATTTAATAGACAATCTTCCTCCTCTAGCCCTTGGTGAAAATTACGGAGAGTATCAGGAAGGAACGAGAATAACCAAAGAGCTTCTTAAAGAACTTTTCAAAGAACATAAGGAAATAAAGGTAAAGGATTATACGGAAGATGAAGCGAGGTTTATACTTCCCATAGACCTTGTAAACATAATCAAATATCTCATAGACCTTAGACACGGAAGAACCAAAAAGGATGATATCGCCCATCTCGGAAACAGAAGGGTAAGGTCTGTAGGAGAACTCCTTGAAAATCAGGCAAGACTTGGAATAGCCAAAATGGAAAAAGTTTTCAGAGACC
>QNXQ01000159.1 GCA_003978875.1 Aquifex sp.
AGTTCCCGCATCACTCACCAATGCAACATCTTCTTTTTCAAGAACTCTCAATATTTTAGGTATCTGTCTTTCTTCCTTCGGCTCGTAATAGGAAATCAACTTCTTGCCTTTTATATCGTAGTGATTAAGCAGTATTAATGTTCTTCTCGTATCTTCGCAGGCAATGTAATTTACTTCCTTTAATACTTCTAAAGCTCTTAGGGTGATATCTTTCAAGTTTCCTATTGGAGTGGGGACTACGTAGAGTTTACCCATCTTTATATCTGAAGATTAATTCTCCTTTTTTCCCTTTTGTCTCATTAGCTATAGGATTACACTTTGCTACAAGTAGGAAAAATATATCCCTTTTTGCATTATTCAAAGTTTCAAAGTTGGCTTGACCTTTGCTAATTACTATATCCGCATCGAAAAAAAACCTTATAAACTCCTGTGAACAATCCTCAAGCCACGTTCCCACTTTATCCGAACCGTTGGCTACTACTTTGCAAAGTTCCGTCATAGAGGTTTCCCTTGCATCTTCCATAGTTGCGTCGTTAAGGATAGGTTTTCCCTTTACTCCGTAAATCACTTCCTTTCCTAAATTCTTTAAGGTTTTCACTAAAATTTTGTCAAAAACGATTTCACCCGCGTTATCTCCTATTATGAAAATACTGTTAGCATCTTTTAATCTCTCCACAAACTTTTCAAAGTCAAAAATTAAAAAATCCTTTTTCAGAAGGTTATTAATTTCTCTTTCTATATCAAACTCTCCCTTTATCGCAAAATCTATGGCATTCCCAACTGCTGAAATTTTCAAAGCAAATTTTAATTCGTCTTTGGCATTTTCATATTCTTCCTTTATGAATTTCTCTATCAGCTGCAGGGCTTTTCTGTTAGCTGTTTTTTTCATTTCCTTGAAAGGGTCTTCACTTTTCACAATTTCTTTGACTATTTGTTGGATAAAGTAAGCGTAATAGGCGGGCGACCTATCGAAAGTTTCAAACTGAGATAGGAATTTTAAACTCCTTTTAGCTATTTCTATCTCCTTATCCTTAGGTAAATTTAATTTCCTAACAGCGTTTAACCCTTGATTTATAAGACAAGGAATACACTCAGGATAAGCTTTCATGTTATTGCCTTTAAAACAGTTTCAGCATCTTCAGGTTTTTCTATGTTAAAAACTCTTGCTTCTGGCAGAGTTTGTTGGATGAGTTTTGAAAGTACGTTCTTGGGGCCTATTTCTACGAAAGTATCTACTCCCTGCTCATGCATCCATAGAACGCTTTGGTACCATTTTACGGAAGAAAATATCTGGTAATAAAGGTTCTCCCTTATTTCATGAGCCATAGTGTGAGCTTTTGCGGTGTAATTTTGAACGAGGGGAATTTTTATATTCTGTATAGGTGCTTGAGCTAATTTCAATCTGAAAGCATCCGCTGCAGGTTTCATAAGTGAACAATGGGAGGGAACGGAAACTTTGAGAGGTATTGCTCTTGCTCCCATTTCTTTTGCTATTTGGGAAGCTTTATCTACCGCTTGCTTTTCACCTGAGATGACCGTCTGCATGGGGGAATTATAGTTTGCCGGTTCAACTATTCCAGCTTCTTTAGCTTTTTCACAGGCTTCCTCTACCTTCTCAGGGGATATTTTCAGAATTGCCACCATCGCTCCCTTTCCTTCCGGTACGGCTTCCTGCATATACTTTCCTCTATAATAGGTTAGTCTTGCACCAAGTTGGACATCTATTCCTCCTGCTACTGCAAGTGCTGTATACTCTCCCAGTGAATGACCGGCGACGAAATCAGGCTTGGGAAATCCCATAGTTTCGAGGGCTTTATATATTCCGTAGGATATAGCGAATAATGCAGGTTGTGTATATACAGTTTTATTAAGTTTTTCTTCGGGACCTTTGAATATAACATCTACTATATCGTTCAGGGACATTCTCAGGGAGTGTTCAACGGCGTGGATAACATCAGCGGTTTCGGGAAATTGTTTATAGAACTCGTATCCCATTCCTACGTATTGTGAACCTTGACCCGGAAATATGTAGGCAATTTTTCCCATGGTTTTAGATGATAAACCACTCAAGGATTTTAGTAAAGTATACTATTTGAAGGGAGTTTCTTTTTACACGGAGGTAAAAAATGGGAATAGGCAAAGAAATAAGACTTGAAAGAATAATGAACAGAGATACGAGGAAAACCATAATAGTTCCGATGGACCACGGAGTAAGCTCGGGTCCTATAGAAGGAATTACAAATATAAGGGAAGCGGTAGAAAAGGTAGCCGAAGGTGGGGCAAATGCAGTAGTTCTCCATAAAGGAATGGTAAGGGCGGGTCATAGGGGAAAAGGTAGAGATATAGGTCTAATAGTTCATCTGTCGGCATCAACCGATTTATCTCCCAGAAAAAACGATAAGGTTTTAGTATGCACCGTAGAGGAAGCTATCAAACTGGGAGCTGATGCGGTATCAATTCACGTAAATATCGGAGCCGAAGGCGAAAGGGATATGCTCAAAGATTTCGGATATGTATCTAAAGTTTGTGAAGAGTGGCAGATGCCACTGCTGGCTATGGTTTACGGAAGGGGGCCAAAAATAGAGAACCAGTATGACCCAAAAGTCGTAGCCCATTGTGCAAGAGTCGGTGCTGAACTCGGAGCGGATATAGTAAAGGTTCCTTATACAGGTGACCCTGAAACTTTCAGGCTTGCGGTTGAAGGCTCTCCGGTACCAGTAGTAATTGCAGGTGGCCCTAAAATGAAATCCGAAAAAGAAGTCCTCGAAATGGTATACGGTGCAATTTCTGCCGGAGCTGCAGGGCTTTCAATAGGTAGAAATATTTTCCAGGCAAAAGACCCGACAAAGATGGTAAGAGCAATGGCTTTAATCGTTCATGAAGGCAAAAGTGTAGAGGAGGCTTTAAAGGTTCTTGAGTAAATTTAGGGAGGGGTTATTATGAAAAAACTTATCTCTTCAATAGCCATAGCTTCTGGTTTTTCTTTTGCCATTCCTATGATAGACGTTGAAGCTTCCATAGGAGTTTGGAACCAAAGTCCTAAAGGCTATATTCAGTATCCGTCTAACACGGGAAACTCAATAGATTTAGAAAATGACTTGAACCTCGGTGATGAAACAAAATTTTCTGGAAAGTTAAAAATAGAGCTTCCAATTTTACCCAAGCTTTACCTTCAATATACGGATATGGAATTCACCGGTAAGGGTAATCTTCAGAATATTAGATTCGGTGATTACATATTTAACGCTTCTGTAGATTCTAAAATAACTGCAAAACAGTACGATATAGGTCTTTATTACAATATTCCTCTGGTAAAAACCCTCAGCTTTGGAGCAATAGACCCTGAAATCGGAGTTATTGTAAAAATTTTAGACTTTGAGGCTGTTGTAAGTGGTCAGGCTAAAGAAGTAAGAAGTGGAGTTACGGCAAATTATACGGAGAAAGTTTCCCAAACTGTACCCATACCTCTAGGTTATGCTTATTTAGGAATAAACTTTCCGACATTATTCGGAGTGTGGGGTGAACTAAAGGGAATAAAGTACGATGAAAACTACTTCTACGAATATGCACTGGGAATAAGAGTAAGACCGATAGATTTAGGAGCGGGACATATTTTTGTAGAAGGTGGATATAGATTCCAAAGGTTGAGACTGAAAGACGTAGAAGATATTACAGCGGATATTAAAGTCGGAGGATTTTTTGGAAATATAGGTATAAGCTTTTAACGGAGGCTTGTAAATGGGACTGCTCGAAGGAAAAAAAGCTTTAATTACAGGTGTTGCAAACGAAAAAAGTATAGCTTACGGAATTGCTAAATCTTTCTACAGGGAAGGAGCAGAGCTGTTATTTACCTATGCAACTCCAAAACTTGAAAAGAGGGTAAGGGAAATAGCAAAAGAATTTGGGAGTGAATTGGTAACTAAGTGCGATGTCTCTATCGATGAAGACATATTTAACCTAAAGAGATTTATCGAGGATAATTGGGGAAGCTTAGATATTATCGTTCATTCAATCGCTTTCGCACCCAGGGAAGAGTTCAAAGGTGGCGTAATAGATACTTCCCGTGAAGGTTTCAAAATAGCTATGGACATATCCGTTTATTCCCTCATAGCTCTAACAAGGGAACTCCTTCCTCTGATGGAAGGTAGAAACGGAGCTATAATCACCCTATCTTATTACGGTGCGGAAAAGGTGGTTCCTCACTACAACGTAATGGGAATAGCTAAAGCTGCTCTAGAAAGCACAGTGAGATATCTCGCTTACGACATAGCAAAGTATGGCCATAGAATAAATGCAATTTCCGCCGGTCCTGTAAAAACTCTTGCCGCTTACAGTATTACCGGTTTTCACCTTCTGATGGAACATACAACAAAAGTAAATCCTTTTGGGAAACCTATAACGATAGAGGATGTTGGTGATACTGCGGTATTCCTTTGCAGTGATTGGGCAAGGGGAATTACGGGAGAGGTTATTCACGTAGACAACGGATACCACATTATGGGAGTTTTCGGAAGAGAGGAAGAAATAAAAAAAGAAGTCTTTGGGGGAAAATGAAATTAAAATATTCTTAACAAGACATCCTTTCAAGGAGGTGGTGTCATGAAAAAACTAATTTTAACCGGATTGTTGGTAGCAGGTGTAGCTCTCGCCGCTGATGGAAAGGCAATATTCCAATCCAAGGGATGTTCATCCTGTCACCAAGCAGCTGTCGATACCGTAGGTCCTTCTCTCAAGAAGATAGCTCAAACCTATGGAAGTGTTGATGAGCTCGTAAAGTATCTTAAAGGACAAGCTCAACCGAAGGTATGGCCCGAAAAGGCTGCTATTATGAACGCTCAACTTGCAATGATAAAGGGACTTTCTGACGCAGAATTAAAGGCTCTTGCTGAATTTATTCTTTCCCACAAGTAATAAATTTCCCTTTCCACCGCCCCTTCGGGGCGGTTATAATCCTTTAAATGGAAGAAAAGGAAGTAATCCTTACCCTATCGGAAGAAGGAACTTATAAGGCTTTAATGCCTTCCGGTGAAATCCTTGTAGGAGAAAAAGCTCTAAAGCCTATGGAACTCCTTCTTGCTTCAATAGGTGGTTGTTCAGGTGTAGACGTTTATCATATTCTCAAGAAAAAAAGACAGGAAGTGAAGAATATTCAGATAAGGGTTAAAGGAAAAAGAAGAAATACCCACCCGAGAATTTACGAGGAGATAGAAATAAAGTATATAGCTATAGGAAAAGTAGAAGAAAAAGCTCTTGAGCAAGCGGTAAAACTCTCGGTAGAAAAATACTGCAGTGTATTAGCTATGGTAAAAAACTCCACAAATGTTAAATTCTCCTGGGAAGTCAAATGGGGAGAATAACCGAAAAATTTAAGGAATTACAGGCTAAAGGTGAAAAAGCTCTTGTTTCCTACCTTATGGTCGGATATCCGGATTACGAAACTTCCCTTAAAGCTTTTGAGAA
>QNXQ01000010.1 GCA_003978875.1 Aquifex sp.
CTTTGGATTTAGCCCGAAGAAGCCCGAAATGGGTGGAGGGCACAAAAGTATCTCCCGAGTTCCCGCTTCTTGCGGGAATAGGGAGTAGTAGTTCCTACCCCTCGTGTAGGGGTAGCGAAGGACACCTCGTGGGAAGGTGTGAGTATTGTTTATAATTGACATCGTTTGCTCACCTCTCACGGGTGTCCTTTGCAGTACCTCTGGTAAAGTCTTCTTGCTTTCCTTTCCACTTCTTTATATCCGTGTTGGGCAGCCCTTACAATCGCAGCCCTGAGCATATTGCAGTTGATAGTCCCGTCCTTGTTGCGAAAAGGAAAAAGTCTTTTTTCGGGAAGAAGAAAATAGGATGCGGGGAGCTTTTGTCTTTGAGTTTTCGAATATAGCCACTCCAGTCTTGATAAAGGGATATTTCTTACCTTCGTTTTCACTTCTCTGAAGATTTTTATTCCTTTTTTCTCTTTTGTCTTGTACGCAGTGAACGACTACATTTAAAAGTAATGGACTGGGGTCAGGTATTGACGATTATCTTCGGAATAGCAGGGTTTATGTCCATCTTTATGTTTTTGATTAATAAGAGGATTGATGACTTAAGCAAAAGAATTGATAGAGTAGAACAGGATTTAAGAGACTTGAGAAAGGAGATGAACGAAAGGTTTACGAAACTTGAGGAACTTCTCTTAAAAGCTTTAGGAGTGGAGAGTAAAAAGGAAAATTAAACATCCATCATAACACTCCTATAGGGAAATCTCGTGGTGTTCATGCCCTCCACCGTGAAGAGTGCGTATCTTAAGGCATCCATTAGATCATCGTTTTCCTTAACGGGTTCATCAATCGGCTGATCGTTTGCGTCCAGTTTCCAACTATAAGATGAGAGTTCGTCTATTATATTTGTTAAATTTGAAAAGATTTTTAGCTTTCCTTGCTTGAAGAGTCCTTGAACAAAAACTATTCCAGAAAGAACGTCTTTCTTTGCAGGCCGAATATCTAATCCCCTTCTTTTTAATGTTTCCAGTCCTTGTTTCATTTCAGGATCTGCGTATGTGGGAATATTTTCTTTGCTCAGGATTTGGTAAAGCTGGTCTAAATCTACCTCACTCTTCTTGAACTCCTTATAAGCGTACCAAGTTCCGGTATTTGGATCTTTGGCAAGCCAGACTATGGCGGTCGGGTGGTTGTATCCAAAGTCTAAACCCCTCACTTTTAGCCAGTTTTGAGGGATTTCAAAAGGTTCCACAAGCTCGTAATCAGGATAGATAAGCCCGAGTGGCTTTGTAAACACTCCCTCGTAGAACATCCTAAATCTCCACTCAGGCATTTCCTTTTTAGCTTTCTCTATTTCTTCTCTAGGATAGTGAGGGTTTTCTATGGTTTTTGCGGTGATGAGTTCTATGTTTTCATCTCCTAATTTTGCTTTGTCATAAACTTCTTTTAGCCAGTTCCATCTGTAAGGTGTCGTAGTGATAAGGAGCTGGCCGCTGTGAAATCTTAGTCTTCTGTAAGCGGTTTCAAAGACCACTTTTTTGTCTACTTGTCCTGCTTCGTCGTAAACTCCGCCTTTTGCATGAACTCCTTCCATACGGTCCGGATTATCCGCAGGGATGCCGTAAAGCATAGAACCGTTAAAGAGCTTTATTATCATATCCTGTTCATTTTTCTCGAAAGGTATCCCCCACTCTTTTAGAACTTTTTTGACTTCTTTCCAAAGTGTTCTTTTCATGAGTTTCAGAGACGGAGAAATTAGAAGGTATTCACCCGGGTTTTTAAGAGCTTTTAGGATTATCCATCTTGCTCCGAGCCACGTTTTACCGGTACCGGTTCCACCGACAAACAGGATTATTTCTTTCTTTGAGAGGAAGGCTTTCTTTTGATACGGAAGAAGGTCAAGAAATATTTCCTTCATCGGTGGTTTGGATAATTACTTTAATTCCGCTTACTTCCTCTTCTCCCTTTTCGAGGTCAAGGAGTTTTTTAAATAGATCCAGAAGTCTGTCTTTTCGTTTTTCTTCTATTTCTGTGTAGAGTTTCAAGAGCTTGATAAGGTTTTCAACGTTTTGGGGTTTAGAGTAGTCGAGCTTCTCTATCACGCCGTCAAGGATTCTCTGAATGCGTTCTTTCCTTTTCTTGTTGCCATTTTGCTCTAAAGCCTCTTTAAGAACTCTTTCTTTTACTTTTTCCTTTATTTTGGCTTGGAGTTTTTTCTTAAATTCTTCGTCTTTGAGCCATCTTCTTATTGTTCTGTCGGAAACTCCTATTTCTTTGGCAACTTCCGCCTGAGATTTCCCTTGAGCTAAGAGTTCAAGAGCAAGTTCTTTCTTCATTCTTTGTCTGCTTTCCTTTCAAGCTTTTCCTCAAGCGTCTAAAACCTTCTTTTATCTCTTCTCTCATTTTGTGTATTTCTTCCTTGATTTCCCCAATTTCCCTGTAGTAGTCATCTTTTAGAACGTATTCTTTGGGAAGTGTTTCTTTGAGCTGGCTAAGTCCTATTTCTAATCTTTCTATCCTGCTGAATTGATTCTTAAACCATGAGCGAACGATATTTTGAATGATGTAGCCTACAAGAATAAACGCTGCTCCGCCTGCTACAACTTTTTCCATCTTTTCTTACCTCTTCTCGTAGTAGTAGTGCCAAACTCTCGGAGAGGGTTTTTCGTCATCAAGGTCAAAATGAACGAAGTTTCTACCTATTCCTATTCTTTCTACTCCTCGGCTGAGTAAAAACTTCAGAATCAGGTATCTGTCTTTGGAGTTTGTGCATTCAATGTCCACCGCTAAGCCTCTGGTGTGTGCGGAACTTGAAACTCCTCCTACTTGTTTGTTCCAAGAAGGACACCTGTAGGCGGAAGTGATAACGACAGGCTTCTGTATATGCTCTCTCAAGGCTTCTAAGGTTGTGATTAATTGACTTTCAATTAGAACTTTCCCGCAACCGCATTTGCATAAAAATTCCTCAGCTTCAAAGTGTTGTATATTCCTTTCCTTTATGAATTCTTCAACTTGTTCTTTTGACTTCAAAAGCACCGCTAATCCCTCCCTTTGATTTTCTCAAGGCTTCTTCCGGCAATGTAGCCACCTACTCCTACAATGAGTAGATTCCAAAATTCAGGCGGAAATTCCAATATCTTGACTTTGTCTGTGAACATGGAAAGATACGGAACTAAAACGTAGTTGTTGAAGAGAATCAAGATAAAGGTAAGCATGAGTAGCGGTCTCCAATTTCTTTGAAGCCATGATTTTCCTTGAATTTCTGCTTTCACTATTTGGGCTTGAAGCTCTCTTAGCTGGTTTTCCCTCTTTAGAAGCTCTAAGGTGATTTCCTTTTCTATTTTCTCCGCTTCTTCCTTTGAGTGGATGTATTTCTTTATCACTTCCGCAATAATGGGAGCTAACGTGCCGACAAGACTTAGCATACAAAAAGAATGAGTTTTTAACTTTTTAGTTTTCTATACCTATGTGTTCAAGGACGGAGAAAGGGTAAAGAATTGAAAAAAAATGTTTCAAATGTTAAAAAACCCCTGCGGGAGTTTTATACTAATTTGGGAAAGCTTAACAAGTTATGAGAAAGAAGAGAAAACTTAGAAACTTAACTGCTAAAGAGGTTTTAGAAATACTCAAAAATGATGGATGGTATGTAGTCAAACAAAAAGGTTCTCACGTTCAGCTTAAACATCCCGAAAAGAAAGGAAAAGTAACTGTTCCAGTGCATAGCGGAAAAACCTTGCCAATAGGTACAATAAAATCAATATTAAAACAGGCGGGGATAGAAGATGTTGAAGACTAAAGTTAGATTTCTTGTAGCTCTCCGTAAAGATGAACAAAGCGACTGGGGAGCTGAAGTAGTAGGAGTTCCTATTTTTAGTGTAGGTTCTACATTTGAAGAAGCTTTAGAAAATCTAAAGGAAGCTATTAAACTCCATTATGAAGGAGAGGGAGTAGATTACGAAATTCCTGTTTCCGCTCTAAAGTCTGGTGAATACGATGATGCTATTCTTAGAATTGTAGAAGTGGAACTCTGAATTTAATACCCACTCTCTACGAACTCAATCAGCGAATCAACATCTATCAAATATCTTGTTTTTCCGTCAATCTCTAAAATCTTTGCTTTTATTCGGTCTTTCAGAATATGGTTCTTCAATGTTGAGGGATGCATTCCGAGGATTTTTGAGGCTTTTCTGAGAGACACACAATACCTTCCGTTTCTTTTGAGCTTCTTTAGCTCTTCTATTGCAAGCATTAAAACACCTCTTCTCCCTGAATTAAATGGTTCTTTACCGAAAAGTATCCGTTCTCAAAGAGTTCTACAAAAGCAAATCCGTGTGTCCACTCGTTGTTGGGAGAATAATCGGGTTTTAAATCACAAAGGCATCCTACTATCCAGGCTCCTGAAAGTTCGTCCCTTATGGTTTTCTTTGTATCCTCTTGTTTCCTGTGAAAGTGTCCCAGTAGAACATTTCTGAAGGTTTTCCTGAGGAAACTTATTGCGATGTTTACACTTGCAAAGGAGCGGTATTCGTGCCCGTGTATGATGTCGAGCTCTCCCGCCTCTATCCGTCTTTTGTCTTTGACATAGTCTATTCCGAAATCTGAAAGCTTTAGGAAGTTCTCTACTTTGAGTTCTTCCAGTTCCCATAGCTCGGGAGCTTTCTTTATTAAGAATCGCTCTAATCTTTCTTCGTGGTTGCCTTCTTTGTAGATGATTTTAACATCGGGAAAGATTTTCCTTATTCTGTCTAAAGCTTTAAGAACGAGCTCTCTTTCAAGGTTTAGGTTTCTTCTATCGGGTTTCCTCTCCCAAAAACTGATTGAGTAAAAGTCCACTATGTCGCCGTTTAAGATTAAGGTGTCTATTTCGTATTCGTAGAGTTTCCTTAATGCGGTCTTGAGTGCTGTGTAATCGTGATAGGGAAAGTGAATATCTGACAATATTCCTATTCTTCTGTATCCTGTGAGTTTGTATGGTTCTCTTCCGTTCTCGTAAAGAGGTTTTGGAATGTCTATTATCTCCGCAGGGTTGATACCTGTATCGGAGATTACTTTTGTCAGGTCTTTAGTTTCTACTTTCAACTCAGCGGTTTTCGTCTTTAGTCTTTTGTAAATGCTTCCTATGAGTTTAACGTAGGAGTGATTAACTTCTACCGCCTTTGCAATCTCTTTATAGCCTTTTCCTTCTTCCAAAAGCTTTAGAATCCTGTCTATTTTTGTCTCCATCGCCCTACCTCGTAGCCGAGGGCAAAACCAAGAGCAAAGGTAACACTCCAGAGAATTAGAAAAACTGCCAAGGCTTCTATCATCACTTTTCCACCTTTAAGAACTTCTCCACGAAGTCTTCAAAGAGAAACCTTGCTGTGGTCCCGAAAGCTTCAATTTTGAGAGGTTCGTATTTGCCTTCTTTGAATGTGAGTTTTTCCGCTCTCATTAGCCAGGCTTTTCCGTTTTCCGTATTT
>QNXQ01000108.1 GCA_003978875.1 Aquifex sp.
TCTTTAACCGTTCCAACAGAGCGACTCTTAGAAGCAGCAGAAAGAATTAAAAATCTCAAGCTTTAATTTCCTCTTCCTCTTTTTTAAATTTTTCAGCAAAAGGGGTGAGAATTGTCTTTACATTATGTCCTTCTCTCTTGAGCTCCCTTATTAAATCGCAAACCTTGTAAGAAGCTATACCGCCGCAAATTCCTATTAAAACATTTGCCATAGAAAAAATTTAAAAAAGAGGAAGAGGAAATTAAAGCTTGAGATTTTTAATTCTTTCTGCTGCTTCTAAGAGTCGCTCTGTTGGAACGGTTAAAGATATCCTGAAATATCCTTCTCCGTACTCACCGAAACCGTTTCCGGGTGTGCAAACTATTCCGGCTTCATCTATGAGTCTTCCGACAAATTCTGCGGAGGTGTATCCCTTAGGGACTTTTATCCAGAGATAGAAGGTATAATCGCTCTTGTAAATTTCAAGACCTATCTTTTCCAGTGCTTCTGTCATTATTTTCTTTCTTTCCCTGTAAACGTTCCTTATCTTTTCTACTTCTTCTTCGGGAAGGTTAAGTGCCGCTATTCCCGCATCTTGAACTGCTCCGAACTGACCGCTATCTACGTTGGTCTTCACTTTACCAAGCCCTGCAACCAGTTCCTTATTTCCGACGGCCATGCCTATACGCCATCCCGTCATATTGTATGTCTTTGATAATGAGTGAAATTCTATGGCTACGTCTTTTGCTCCCGGAACTTGGAGTATGGATGGCGGTTTTTCCGTTCCCGTGTAGATTTCCGAATACGCGTTATCCGAGGCTATTATTACATTATTCTTTTTTGCCCAATCTACCAATTTTTCGTAAAACTCCAGGGTAGGAGGTGCAGAGGTTGGGTTATTTGGATAATTAATCCAGATGATCTTTGCTTTTTCCACTACGTCTTTAGGAATAGAGTCTAAGTCCGGTAAGAAATTGTTTTCCTCTTTTAATGGAACGGTGTAAGGTGTTCCTCCTGCGAAAATAGCTCCTATTTTGTAAACGGGATACGCAGGGTCGGGGCATAGGACTATGTCTCCCGGGTTTACGAAAGCTAAGGGAAAGTGAGCTATTCCTTCCTTTGAACCTATTAGAGTGATAACCTCGCTTTGTGGGTCAAGGTCTACACCGAATCTCTTTTTGTACCAATTTGCAACAGCTTCTCTAAAGGCAAGCTTTCCTACATAGGAGGGATACTGGTGATTTTCGGGATTTTCAAGGGCTTTCTTTGCAGCCTCTAATATCGGCTTCGGTGTGGGCATATCAGGGTCACCCACTCCGAGGTCTATCACATCCACACCTTGTTCTATCTTTTCCTGTTTTTTTCTATCGAGTTCTGCAAATAAATACGGTGGTAAAACCTTTAACCTGTCGGAATACTCAAACACTTCCTTGACCTCCTTTCTGGGGTTTTGAAAAAAGATTTTACAGGAAAAGCCCTATATCTGAACATTCTATTGTATCGCTTCAATTGTTTTTCGTCTTTCAGTTGTTAATTTAAGGATTATGGATTGGGAACAGGTTTTGGCTGTTATCTTTGGTATAGCAGGTTTTACGTCTATATTTATGTTTTTAATTAACAGACAGATTGATATGGTCAATAAAAGGATTGATAGTGTAGAGAAAAGAATTGATGATATCCCCCTCAGCTAACTTTTTCCAGTTTTCTTGAGAAGCCCATAGGACAAAGTCGTATTTACCGCTATCCGCTTTTCCTGTTTCAACTACCTTCCCATTTTCCACCTTTATGTATACTCCTTCATCCTCCTTTCCTTCTACGAAGTACTTTATCTTTGCGGAAAAGTCTTTTAACTCCTTTGTCAATTTTTCGTTGCTGTTCCACTTCTCAGCGTAATCCTTTATCCAGTCCTCAGAAAGGAATTTATACATACTCTCCTCCTATAAAAAGAAAAGAAAAGAAAAGGCAAAATCAGGCACCTGCTTCTTCCATTAGAGCCTTGAAAACTTCGTTAAAGGAAACCTCATCGTTTTTAACAAAAACTCCTATATTACCCATAACACACACTGAATACTTGGGTCCGGTTAATGCCCATCCCTTGAGGGGAGTCCACTCCTTTCCCGAAAGAGCTGTATAGCCATCCACTTGCATTTTAGCCATAGCGTTGTTTGCAGCACACATTTCCGCTGCCATTGCAGCTTCTTCTTCTGTAATATCTCCTTTGTAAGCAATTAACTTTCCATCGTCGGAAAACTCACCTACCGCAAATACGCCTTTAATTTGTAAAAGTTTGTCCAAGTTTGCCATATTTACTTACCCCCTTAAATGAACTTGGAAAGAGTTTCAAAAATCTTGTCAAAATCTGCTTTATCAAGCTCTACAAAAACACCTACATTACCCATAATGCAAGCTGTGTATTTTCCTCCCGCTACCGCAAACCCTACCACAGGATAAAATCCATCCTTGCCTGTGTACATGCTCCAGCCTTTTGCCTGCATGTTTCCCATCATCTTATTTGCGGCACACATAAGTGCTGCCATTTCCGCTTCCTTTTCACTTATATCTCCGTAGTAGGCTATTAGCTTTCCATCATCTGAAAATTCACCAGCTGCAACAACTCCCGGTAAAGACATAAGCTCCTTAAGCTTACTCAGCGTAGCCATACTTACTCACCTCCAAAAGATTTCCTCGTTAAATTTGGTTGCAAAATTTATGCCAGAAAAAGAATTAATTCCTTACCTCAAAATTAAGCCATTTAATTACTTATTGCTTCCCCGTAATGTTTCATCGTTGCAACAGTGTTGCACTAATTTTGCATCAGATAATCTTTACACTCGTTAGCATCCTGCTTTTCGTTTTATCTCTCCTATAAGATGGTAGTTCCTCAGAACATATAGTGCATTTTTCCCATATGAATAAGTCTTCAATTCCTTCTTCCAGAAGTTGGCATTTTGCTTCCTCTTGAGGGTCGAAAAAGAGTTTATTATTCCTGTTTATTAAGTTCCTTGAAAATATCTCTTTAAATTCATTTCCCACTTCATAGCAGCAGGACTTGGCAGCAGGGAAGATAAAAGCTTTTAGTTTCCCTCTCTCGTATTTTCTCAATTCTTCTAGAGTTTTGTGAATTATTTTCTTCATTAACCCTCTCCATCCTGCGTGGATTACTCCTACCCAATCTCTTCCCAGAACCACTATGGGTACACAGTCCGCAGTCCTGACTCCTATTTCAAAATTTTTAAGATTTGTAATCACTGCATCTCCTATTCTGGGAGGAAAATCCCTTTCGGTAACCTTTATTACAACGTCAGTATGTCTCTGAATAGGAGTATAGACTCTTTCGTTACCCGTATAGCGAGTTAATCTTATCAGTTTATTGTCTATCTTTAGTTCAAGAATTACTTTTTGAGCTTCTTTGCCTTTTCCGCAGTTTTCTCTATGCATTCCATGACTATACCTTTGAATCCTTTAGCTTCAAGAAATTTCAACCCTTCTATAGTTGTTCCTGCAGGTGAGGTTACCTTTGTAATAATTTCATTGGGATTCTGAGAGAACTCTTTTAACAACTTTGCACTACCGATTACGGTATCGATAGCTATCTTTAAAGCCTGATTGTATTGAAAGCCTTGATGAACTCCTGCAAGAGCTAAACCATCTAAAAATGCGAGTATATAAGCGGGTCCACTTCCAGCCAGTGCGGTAAACGGGTCAAAGAGATTTTCATCTATTCTGTAAAGAGAACCGCAACTTAAGAAAATTTCTTCAACCTTTTCTCTTTCTCCCTCTGTAAGTTTGCCATTATCGGTTATTGCCATAACACCACTTCCGACGGCTACCGCGATGTTGGGCATAACCCTTACTATTTTTTTATCCTTTCCTACAATACCCTCGATATCCTCTATTTTTGCACCTGCCATTATGCTGACTAAAATACCCTTGTAATCTTTCAGCTTCTCGAGAACACTTTTGGCATCCTTAGGTTTTACCGCTATTATTACCAATTCGGAGGTATCCGCTAAAAACTTTATATCACTGGCAAAGGCTATTCCCATTTCAACTGCAAGGTTCCTCTTTTCTGGGACAATATCCGTAACGGTAATATTTTCCTTTCCCACCTTCCTTGAAAAGCAAAGAGCAAAAGCTTGTCCCATATTTCCAAAGCCTACAATCCCTATCCGCATAGTTAAGATATTAGCATGCACGTCTTTTACAGCGAAGAAAAGAAAGGGAACATTCTAATTCTGGAAGAGGGAGAGGTAAAACATTTCAGAGTGAGAAGAATAGGAAGGGAAGAGGAGTTCGGAGTAATATACGAAGAGAAAATTTACCTTTGCAAAGTAGAAAGAGAAGAAAAGTCCAGAATTTTTTGTAAGATTGTGGGTCAGTTAGAAACTAAAAAACCGCCCAAGGATATTACACTCTATCAATGTATTACTGTGGAGCTAAAAACTATGGACACAATAGTGAGACAAATTACGGAGCTAGGTGTAAAGAAATTTGTGCCGGTTATATCCGAAAGGAGCTTTAGAAAAAAAGATGCTATTAAAAAAAGACTTGAAAAATGGAAAAAGATAGCTGTTGAGGCTATGAAACAAGCAAAAAGGCCTATACACCTTCAAGTATCCGAACCTATGGAATTGAAAGAGTTAGAGCCTATCCACGAGGAGAACATTGTCCTCGATAATTTCTACGAAGGTATTAAGGTGAGAAATGTAAATCTTACAGCGGAAAATTTTGGTGTAGTTGTAGGACCGGAAGGCGGATTTTCCGAGAAAGAGGGAAGAATATTAAGAGAGAAGGGTTTCAAGTCGGTTATTCTTGAACCCTATACTTTGAGGAGCGAAACCGCAACGGTTTCCATAGTCTCTATCCTAATGAACTGTTAAATCTATCTTGAGAGATTTTATCTTCCTGTAGAGGTTTGACAAATCTATTCCTATTGCTTGTGCTGTCTTTTTTAAATCATAGTTATTTTCTTTCAACTTTTTCTCTATAAATATCCTTTCGAACTCCCTTTTTGCCTCTTTTAGCTCCTTTATGTTCAATAGATAACTCAAATCTACGTAATTTTCTCCCTTGATTCCCAAATCTTCCGGAGTTATTACTTCTTTATCGCAAAGTATTACAGCCCGTTCTATTAGATTTTTCAGTTCTCGTACATTTCCTTTCCATGGTCTTGATAAGAGATATTCTTTTGCGGTTTCACTCAGTTCGAAACAATTCTTTTTATACTCTTTTGCGAATTTGTTAAGGAAGTATTCTGCAAGAAGGATTATATCTTTCCCTCTTTCCCTAAGAGGTGGGAGGTGTATAGATATTACCGAGAGTCTGTAATATAAATCTTCTCGGAAGTTGCCTCTATTTATTTCTTCCTCTAGGTTTCTCTTTGTCGCCGATATAACTCGGATATCTACTTCTATTCTTTGAGTTCCACCGA
>QNXQ01000205.1 GCA_003978875.1 Aquifex sp.
AGTGAATTTACTCTAGTACTTGTGCACTTTAAATCAACACACACTTAACATTATTTTCTATACTTATGGAGGACATTACACTGGTGGCTTTAGCGGTGGGATAATTATTATTAGCATCTACCTGGAGTGTACATCTCATTTGCAGAATTATGTGGAAAATCTCCCTGGGAGGACAGCCAAATTCCAAGGCAATTCAATCTTCCCAATGTAAAAATAAAAATTTTCCGTGCCCCAGGTGGCAAAGCAAGTTCATTCTTTGAGGACAGTCGCATGAATGCGGTGTTGGAGTGGGATCATGACTTAGTATCTTGTGGATAGAACGTAATGATATCACAAGCAGCACAAGCCCGAAGCGAGGTAGAACCCAGATGGGACTTGATAGAGCAGGAAATAGAAATGCTTAAAGATGTAATCACCCAACAGAACTCAGTAATTCGGAGATTAGGTGATCAGGTGCTTACCCCCTCTCGTCCGACTGTAAGCTTCACTAAACCTCGTGATATACCACAGCTACAGCTACATCAATTGCAGGGATTAGAAGCGGCAGCTCGACTCCAAATGTTCTTCGAGTTGATAGAACAGTGCAGTGATGATGATCAGACGAGAGTACAAGTAGCCAAAGGGAGAGTTAGCTCTGAATTAGCAATGCTTGTTCACAACAACCAGCTAAAGAACAGATGTAAAACATGGTTAGAACTAAAGAGGTTCCTGAAAACAGAATTTGCGGTAGATGTAAACCTAGACCGAGCGTGGCAGGAGATTGAATCTGCAACTTATGACTGGGGAGATTCACCTCAGGCTTTTACTAACAATTATATCTGTCAGTACGCAGTGTTGGAAACACGGTTCCCCAATGAAAAGTTTCCTAATCGGGATAAGTCAATTAAGAGGAAATTATGGCACGGCTTACCTCAAGAGTCAAAAGAACGCCTAGAAGCTTTCTTGGATGAAGATTATCCATTGCATAAGTTTATTGATAGAGTAGAACATGAACGCCAAATGCTTGAAGTAAAGCACACCCCAACACTACATAGAGTGAAGGGAGATAAGTACAAAGGGAACCCTCAGATCGCTGAGCGTGAACAGTCGGGAGCCACCTCATGGTGCGCCCAGTACCCTCCATTAACCGAGGAAATTGTAATGCAACCTACCACCAGCAAAGAACAGAAAGTAACACCAGATTGTAAAGATGAAAAAGACTGGTTACAAAGGCAAATTAGTGAGTTAAGGGAACAAGTAAAACGTTTAACACCACGAGAGACAGGCGGACAACCCAGTCCGAATGTATACTGCCCGCATTGTAGGTCGTCCTCTCACTCACTGCGAGAATGTTGGAGTAAACCATCTTACGGGGCTTGTTTTGATTGTAGGAGACAAGGCTGTTGGAGAGGAAACAAAAACTGTCCGGGAAAATCAGAACCACGTACATGACTCACACAGGGACACACATCACCTACTATCAGTGTTGCAGTAAACAGTAAAATCTTGCAAGCCATAGTGGACACTGGTAGCGGTTACACTTTAATTAGAGAATCCGTGGCGAAAAGAATGGGAAATGAGATCAATAAAAGACGTAACACTCCAAGTTTACAAGGAGTGACAGGATCACCACTTAGGGTACTAGGCATGATTTGGTTGGAAATCGGAGTGGGAGAGGTCAAAACACACAAACAATGGTTCCCTGTAGTACCAGATCATTACCTCAATGCTGACCTACTACTGGGTTGTGATGTGCTGGGTCAAGCACCTCTTACATGGGATGGTAGGAAACGAGCCATGTTGTGGGGAAATGTTCCTTATATCATCCACCATATAAAAAAGCAGAGAGGGAAGGTAGAGAGAATCAAACATGTTCCTCTGACAGCCGAGCCCTCCATTTTCTCTAACAAGAAAATGAACCTCCCAAGTTCAGTAAAAGTACCCCCCTATCAGTCACAGTTTATCCCTTTTCAGTTGAAAGAGCCCCCAGGAACAACCCTTCTAGTTTATCCTCAACCCCGAGTTAGTCATAATAGCCTACCCTTTCTTACCAAAGTAAATGATGAAAAGGAGATCTATCTACCTTTTGTTAACAACACCAAGAGTACCAAAGAGTTCAAACTAGGTACACTAGTAGGATCATATGAGAAAGAAAAGTTCGACCTGGAATCTGTCCTAATGAATCATAAAATACATAATGACC
Organism: Aquifex sp.; assembly: GCA_003978875.1. Taxonomy (GTDB): domain Bacteria; phylum Aquificota; class Aquificia; order Aquificales; family Aquificaceae; genus Aquifex. The sequence goes on from QNXQ01000205.1 coordinate 2,183, forward strand.
TCCTGCCTGAATCAGACCAATCCAAAGACCAAGGTGAAAGGCCAGAGCGATTGCGCGAGCTAATCAAACGGCAAGATTGGAGTCATCTCACCAAGTCAAAACAGAAAGACCTCACCGTCACCTTACTAGACAATGACGTTCTGTTCATAACACACAAAAGTGAGTTAGGATTAATGAAGGGACCACCTGCAAAAATTAGCGTGGCTGATCCTACACCGAGCCGTGGCCCCAGTTACCGTTACCCTGAACAGGCGAAGCAGTTAATATCAGGAATGCTCCAGGACATGGAAGAGCGAGAAATAATAGAAAAGTCTACATCAGCGTGGCTTTCACCAATCGTTCTAGTCAACAAGCCGGATGGTAGTAAGAGGATGTGCCTTGACTACCGACATGTCAATAAACATCTCAGTACGGATATCTATCCCTTGCCGCGTCTAGAGGAACTAGTAGAACAGGCGGCAGGTCATGAATTTTACGCCACCCTCGACATGCGTGAGGCATATTTTCAAATATTACTAGATGAGAACAGTCGTGACCTTACAACGTTCAGTGATGGAATGGCGTTGTACAGATTTAGAAGGCTCCCTTTTGGCCTTAGTTGTTCACCGGCAATTTTCTCCCGTCACATGTCCTCACTCTTGTCCCCATTGCTGAAGAAAGGATGGGTAAAAAATTACCTTGATGATCTAATAATTTGGGCCCCAGACTTTGCCACCCTCGTAAGCCGATTAAGACAACTCTTCTCCTTACTATCTAAAAATGGAGTGAAATTAAATTTGAGTAAATGCGAGTTTGGAAAAAGAGAGGTCACATTCCTGGGATACAGAATCTCAGGGGACGGATGCCAACCTGACCCCAAGAATGTAGAAGCAATCCAGAAAATGAAAGCCCCAACTAAAGTAAAGGAAGTTAGAAGATTCTTAGGAATGTGCGGATTTTATAGGAAGCACGTCCCGAATTTTGCCAAAATAGCCGCCCCCTTAACCAACCTCACGCGATCTACAAGTAAGTTTGATTGGAGTGATCTATGTCAAGTGGCGTTTGAAACTCTAAAGGAATTACTCACCTGTGCCCCAGTTTTAGTCAGAGCCCAGACCGACAAACCATTCATTGTAACAACCGACGCTAGTAACACCCACGTTGGCGGAGTACTCAGTCAGATACAAACAGACGGCACTAACAAACCTGTAGGCTACTTCTCTAAAAAGCTAAACTCTACAGAGTGTAGGTACTCAGCAACAGATAAAGAGGCACTGGCTGTTCTGCTCACATGTAGGAATTTCCACCACTACCTGTGGGGTAACAGATTTACGGTAGTAACTGATCATCAACCACTCACGAGCATTTTCAAAAGAAAAACTAAGTCTCCGCGAATGAACCGCTGGATATTAGAAATGAGGGAATATAACTATGAGATCCAGTACGTCAAAGGCAAATACAACTATGTGGCCGACCAACTGTCACGACCAGTAAGAGTAATTCAACGCTCACCTGATGTCACTTGGTTAGGTAGTACTAAAGAAGAATTTAGAGACTATCAGCGTGAAGAAATAAAATGGCGAGAACTAGTAGAATATCTTGAAGGAGGAAGGGTTCCAACTAAACGCTATCATAAAACCATCTTGGATCAATTTGTAGTAATGGAGGAAATATTATACTATGTCAGAGAAAAGACTGATGGCAGTTTACAGTATTGTCTAGTAGTTCCTCAAAGACTGAAAGGAAAAGCTTTGCAACATGTTCATGAAATCTCAGGCCACTTAGGGCAGAAAAAGACCATTTGTAAAGCTGAAGAACTGTTCTATTGGTGCAACCTTAAAGTTGATGTATGTCACTATGTGAAGGAATGTATTACATGTCAGAGGTTTAAGGGACATACTGGGTTACAGCAACCGTGGCAAGAGTTACCACCTGTAAATAAACCCCTCGAAAGAATTGGGATAGATCTCACCGACATGGTTGCTGGAGCTCAGGGGTTCCGTTATATATTGACTGTGGTGGACCATTACAGTAGGTATGTCAAATTCTATCCCCTCAAAACAAAACACACACAAATGGTGGTGGAGGCACTGGACCAGTACGTCGCAGACTTCGGAGTACCCCAGGGCATCGTCCTCGACAATGGAGGCGAATTCACTTCACACGCTTTTCAGCAGTTCTGCCAACATCATCTCATCACCTTGCACTACACGACCCCATATCATCCCCAGGGAAACGGGATGGTGGAGCGAATGCATCGAACCCTCAAGTCGGTCTTGTCCACGCTATGCCAGGGTCACCCGCTACGTTGGCCTCGCTTACTGCAGTCTTGTCAATCGGTTATGAATTCTGCTGTACATACCTCCACGGGTCATCAACCCTTTTATGCGTTCTTTTCACGTCATGCGCCTCGTCTAGCAGGCATGAGACTGCCCGCCACTGACGGAGAGGAGGATGATGTAGCCGCCGCTCACCAAAACATTCGAGACACTCATGTTAAAATGTCCCGAAAATACAGGAGTGTGGCTAACCGAAAACGCAAGGAACAAAGGGTTGATGTTGAAACACTCGTGTGGGTCAAGCGAGAAACCGCCGAACCGGGAACGTGCACGAAACTAAATGTCCGGTGGGACGGGCCTTATAAGGTGGTAGAAGTGATCAGAGATGGTGGTGCTTACATGGTGCAGAACCCGTTTACTGGGCAACAAGTGCAAAGAGCTGCTGAAAAGGTGAAACCGTATTATGGTAGTGAAGAATGGTTATTAGAACCACAGGACACTACATTCACCACGGACCTGGAAACTGAACCTGTACCCTCCGAGCACGTAGAGCTCCGAGAAGGTATATTGAAGAGTGTTAGTGGGTTGTGTGTAAGGGAATAGTAGTGGGTTTGTGACACCCAGAATCTGTAAGGTGAGTAGTGATCTTTGACACGTAGCCGACTCGGCCAGTCATGCGTAGTTGGATGGGTATCAGGATGAGATACATGTGTAAAGGACACTGGGAGAGAGTTGAGTGAGGTATTCTCCACTTTAATGTGTAAGAAGTAATAAGGATCCTACGACTTACAGTTGGCACGGTCTATGCTGTGGTTGGTTTTACCTCAAGACGTGATGAGCACTCGAGCACTCATCTTAGGAAACCTGCTGTGTAACGAATGAGATGAGTGGATGATTTGAATGCATAATTTTTTTTTATGAAA
>QNXQ01000165.1 GCA_003978875.1 Aquifex sp.
ACGGAGAACTTCAATGAGAGCATCCACTGGTTTTATTTCATGCAAAAGCTCAACATGAACAGGTATACGGAAATTGTTCATGCAAAGCACTAATATAAGAGCTCTGTGTCCGAGGATAATTCTTTTTTGAGAGGGGTCATAGAGTTTTTTGACACCTTCGATACGTGAACCTGTTTTTCTAAGGAGTGTTGTATCAGCAATTAAGAATACCTGAGATGCGGATTTAAGACCGCTTAGCAGTTTCCAAAGTAGGGAGTGGATTTCGCCTGTAGGGTTGAAGTCCGATGTGCTCATGAATCTTGATAAAGTAGAAGCGGAGTAAGTGATGGAAGAAGACAAAGTATATGGGTTTTGTGAGAAAATATTAATCAGAGCTTTATATTTTGATTCCTCTTTTACCTTCTGTATTTCTATCACTTTCTCTCCCTTCATTCTTCCTTTTTTATCCCTTTAGTCCCTATTTATCAATCCTTGCAAAACTTTAGTTTTTATAAGTTCCCGAAAAATTATCGCTTTTTCCGTACCATTTATTTTATCTTTCATTAAAAGGTTTTCTAAAATTCCCATCTCCCTCACCTCCTGGTTTTAAGGATATTCGTAAAATAATTAGTAGCAATTCAAAATGCTTATAGCTTGCTCAAAAATCTTTATAGGAGATATATCAAGACATTCATATGTATTGAATTTACAATCTCCTTTTCCGTGTAAATCACAAGGTTGACAGTCAAGGCACCTACAGAAAACGTACCCTTCATCGGGATAAAGGGAGAAACCCAATGTTGGATGAGTACCTCCGTATATTTGAATTGCCTTGGTTTTTACAGCTCTTGCACAGTGAAGGAGTCCACTATCATTCCCGATAAATAGCCTAGCTCCTTTTATAACTGCCAGAACATCTATTAAACTGAGTTTTCCGCAAAGATTTTCTCCGTAAAAATCTCTTGAAATTTCAAAATCTGTGTTATCACCTACTATTACAACCTTTATCCCTTTACGGAAGAAGAGAGCTGACAGCTCTTTAAAGTGTGGGTATCTTTTCTTTCTATAACGAGCTCCGGGAGCTATGACCACGTAATCGCCGAATATTTCCTTAAATCTTTTTACCCTTGCTTCTGAAACTATTATTGAAGGTCTTGGGTTTTCCACTTTTATTAAATCCTCTATGCTTTTCGCGTAAGCCTCCGGAATATAATAGGGCTTCCTGAACTTTTTCAAAAGAATGGATAATCTTCTTCTCAAACTTTCCTTGGGATAGCTCCTCCATTTTCCTTTTATGTGTAAGCGAACCAGTAGACTTTTTAAGTTCTTATGCAGGTCTACTTTTATTTCGAAATCTTTCGGAATTTTCTTAATTTCCTTTAAAAAGAGTTTTTTATCTATCTCAATAACTTTTACTCTATTGTCGTCCGAGAAAAGCTCACCGTAGGGTTTAAAGGTCAAAATGTAGGGCTTAAAACCCAAACTTATCAAAGGATTAAATAAAACTGAAGTTAAAACTACATCTCCCAGTGAGGAAAAACGAACCAACAGAGCTTTTTTCATAACACCTTCCCGAGAAATGAAGCAATTACCGGAATAAGAAAATTGTCGTCAAGTCTTAAATCCAAACTTTCCAGTATTGCACAGATAAAAGAAATTGTAAATGCCTTCATAGGCTGGGTGAAAATGAGCAGAGCCAAGAAACTGGAAAAGAAAAATACCAATGTTCCCTCAACGCTCTTGTTAGGGTTGTAAGGTAATTTATTTTTTCCTAAGTAATAGCCTATTAATCCCGAAAATCCATCTCCTACTGCGAGTACCACTATACCGTACACCGCTTCCTTTCCAAAAAGGATGTAGCTCAAAAACACACCTACAAGTGCGTATAGAGATTGTATAGCCGGGGTGCTTAAATTTCTCTCCCTTTCGAAAAGTTCTATTAGAAAACCAAAAAGCTTCATTATGGGTTCATACCTTGCAACTATCAAAAAGTTCGTAATTATTCCTAAAAGAAAAAGTAGGATATTCAGCCAATAAGGGAAAAAGAGTATCGGTATACTCAGCATAAGAATGGAGATTATATGAAATATCTTACGTCTTAATTCGAGCATACTTAAGAGTTTAAAATAGTTCCAATGAAAATAATCATTACGGGTCAGCCCGGTATAGGGAAAACAACCTTAATAAAGAAGCTAGTAAAGAAATTGGGACAGGATGCTATCGGATTCTGGACGGAAGAAGTAAGGGATCCAGAGACCAATAAAAGAACCGGTTTTAGAATTATCACCACAGATGGAAAGAAAAGAATATTCTCCTCTAAGTTTTTTACTTCGAAGAAACTTGTAGGTTCTTACGGTGTAAACGTTCAATATTTTGAGGAGCTTGCCCTTCCCATACTTGAAAAGGCTTACGTGGAAGCCAGAAAGAATAAGAAAAAAGTTATAGTTATAGATGAAATAGGAAAAATGGAGCTCTTTTCAAAGAAATTCAGAGATTTGGTAAGACAAATTATCCATGACCCTACCGTGAAGGTAGTTGCAACTATACCGATAAGGGATGTTCACCCTTTAGTTAAGGAGATAAGAAGACTTCCAGGAGCTGTTTTGATAGAACTTACCAAGGAAAACAGGGACTTTATACTTGAGGATATTCTTAGTCTTTTGAGACAATAAGTAGTAAATGGAACATCTTCTTACACTCACCAGAATAGTTCTCAGTTTTCCTATAGTTGGCTTAATATTAACAAGACAGTATGAAGCAGCTTTTATTCTTTACATTATCGGAGCTTTAACCGATTGGTTTGACGGTAATCTGGCGAGAAAAAATAACAGAGTCTCTAATTTTGGAAAACTTTTAGACCCGTATGCAGATAAGGTTTTCGTTATTTTACCTTTGATAGCTCTCGTTGATGTAAATAGGGTTGATGGAATATGGGTAATACTTCTTACCTTTAGGGAACTGAGTATTTCCTTTTTAAGAAGCCTTGCTGTAGAAAAGGGAGTTTATATGGAAGCTTCTCTTTTAGGAAAAATCAAAGCATTACTGGAATTTATTGCTGTATCTCTGTTACTTCTGGGAAGTCCCGTCGGAGAGTATATCCTTATACTCAGTATAATATTCGCATACCTATCTGCTTACCAGTATCTAAGGTCTTACCTGTTTACTAGCTTTTGAACCTATTAGTTATAGGCATTCTCCAATCTCTTCCGAAAGCCCTTTTAGTCACTTTTATTCCAACCGGAGCTTGTTTTCTTTTGTATTCGTTTTTCCTAAGCATGTTTATAGTCTTATAGACAGCCTCAGGAGGCAAACCTTTAGAAATTATTTCCTCAGGGCTTAGGTTTTCCTCTATATAGAGCATTAAGATTTTATCTAAAATCTCATAAGGGGGAAGAGTATCTTGGTCTGTTTGATTGGGTCTAAGCTCCGCTGAAGGAGGTTTTTGAAACACTCTTTCCGGTATATCAGGCTTTAAGGAATTTCTATACCTTGCAAGTTTGTAAACCCATGTTTTGTAAATGTCCTTTATCGGCGCAAACCCTCCCGACATATCTCCGTAAATAGTGGTATATCCTACCGCTGTTTCACTCTTATTTGAAGTAGAAAGTACCAAATAACCGAACTTATTAGAGAAGTAAAAAAGAATATTAGCCCTTATGCGAGCTTGTATATTTTCATCCGCCACATCGAATTCAATTTCACAAAGTTCTCTTTCAAATTCTTTAAAGTAAGCGTTGTATATGTTTTCTATCGGAATTACGTGAAACTCTATTCCTAAATTTTGAGCAAGGGTTTTAGCGTCTTCATAACTCTCTTGGGAGGAAAACTGTGAAGGCATGTAAATTCCAACCACTTTGTCTTTGCCAAGAGCATCTACTGCAAGACAAGCTACAAAGGAACTATCTATTCCTCCGGAGAGCCCAAGGATAACCTTTTCAAACCTGTTTTTGTCAACGTAATCCTTAAGGCCGAGTTTGAGGGCTTTGTATACTTCTTCTTCCTCTTTGGGCAAGTATTCTATTCTAGGTTCACAAAAGGATTTTTTTCCTAAGTTCAGGGAAGATTTTATTCCAATAGGAGTTTCTCTGCTACTTGCCTCTCTCCAACGCAAATCCATAACCCTTTTTCTTTTAACTTCCTCCAGCTCAAGACTTACCGTAAGAATATCTTCCTCGAAGGCTTTAGCTCTTGCGATTATTTTTCCATCGGGTGATATTACAAGACTCCTCCCATCGAAAACTAATTCATCTTGTCCACCTACTAAATTTATATAGCTTACAAAACAGATATTATCCTGGGCTCTAGCCTTTAGAAAGCTTTCTTTAAAGGAATATTTCCCTATATGGTAGGGTGAAGCGTTAACATTGACTATTAATTCTGCTCCGGCGAGAGCTGTTTTTCTTTCTATCCCATCGGGATACCAAATATCCTCACATATTGAGAAAGCAACTTTATGACTGTTTATCTCTATAATTAGAGGTTCTTCACCTTTTCGAAAATATCTGTATTCATCAAACACACTGTAATTGGGAAGGTAGTGTTTTTTGTAAATTCCGAGAACCTCTCCTTTGTATATAACGACGAGTGCATTGTATAGGTCAAACTCGTAGTAGGGAAGCCCTACGGCTATTACCGTATCGTAATTTTTACTTTTGGTGATAATGTCCTCAAGAGCTTTTTTACATTCCGCCCAGAAGTGAGGTTGCAAGAGTAGATCTTCTGGAGGATATCCGGATAAGGCAAGTTCCGGGAACGCTATAAGATGTGATACATCTTTATTTTCTTCTATAACCTTTAAAATTTTTTTCTTATTCACCTCTATATCGCCCACTGTGAAGTTTAGCTGAGCTAGGGTAATATTTAACATTTCCTAGAAAATTTTATCAGGGAAAAAGCGAAATTGATTTTTAAGATTATTAGAATATTTTAATATTCTTAAACAGTAAAGGAGGTAGGAAGCCATGACGATGGATAGGGTGCTAAGACTTACTTCGGGTGTAGTATTGATGATAGTATTTCTTTTTGGAATTCTGCCGGCGAAAGATGTTCACTGGTTCTGGAAGGCTTTCATAGTGTTTATGTCTATCAACCAAATACAATCCGCTTTTACTAACTGGTGTCCCGTGATGACTCTTTACAGAATACTCGGAGTGAAGGAATGTAAATGCTAAGTCTTCCTTTCCCTTAAAATATTTTTAAATGCTATTAAAGCACTTCAATGACAAAGATATTTTTTACAAATTTCTTAAAGAAAGAATTGGTATATTCTTCAAAGAGGCTGAACAGAGAGCTTTCGAGGGAATATTTCATTGCGTATATTTCAAAGATTCTTCTGTCCCTCCT
>QNXQ01000183.1 GCA_003978875.1 Aquifex sp.
ATTTCTTTCGACTCTTAATAAAAAGACTGGCGAGGGCTAATATCAGCAAAAAAACCAGTGACAGGGGTGCAATCGTCAGCACAAAACTTATCGGGTTTACATCATAAAACCAGTAGATATACAGATTTTGCGGATTACCCAAAGGCGTTAATGCTGACCCGGCATTAGCAGCTAAGGCTTCAAGGATAACCAGGATATCTTTATGCTTTATATTCTCAAAAAATAAATCCTTATTTGTAATACCCTTAAAGGTTTCATTTAGCTCTTCTATTTTTTGTTTTACATCCTTTTTCAAAAGACTGCCTATAATCTTAAGATTTTCTTCCGCGGTAAGTTCCTCAAAAAACAGGTATTTTGATGGATATAGAGATAAAATCTCATTTCTCAGCTTATTAGCTTCGTCTTTACTTTTGACTTCCTTACCTTTCCAGATAACTTTTCCCTTTGAAGGCTCTGTTAGATATGAGGCTATTTTCCATATTGTTGTTTTCCCTGAGCCAGAAGAGCCTACGAGAAAAATTATTTGTTTTTCATTAATGGATATATTTATATCATTTTTGAATAGAAAACTATTTCCTACTTTGAAATTTATATCTCTTAATTCAACCAAAGACTCCATAAAAATAAGGATATCAAAAGATGATGGAGTTAATAATTCTCAGTTAAAGCATTAAGTATTTCATAGGGTTTGAATACTCCTTTTTCCGTGATAATTGCGCTTACCAAATTAGCCGGGGTAACATCAAAAGCTATATGAAGCGCATCGGACTCTTCAGGAGCTATCAGGCAGCCGCCACAACTCTTTACCTCTTTGGCTGAGCGTTCCTCGATTACTATATCTTCCCCTTTTTCTATATTTGGGTCTATTGTTGAGGTTGGAGCAGCTACGTAAAAAGGTATTCCGTGTTCCTTACAGAGAACTGCTAAAGAGTAAGTTCCTATCTTGTTAGCCACATCTCCCCTTGCCGTTATTCTGTCAGCTCCTACAATTACTAAGTCTACCAGTCCCTTTTTCATCAGGAATCCCGCTGTATTGTCCGTGATTATTTTATGAGGTATTCCTTCCTTTACCAGTTCCCACGCGGTAAGTCTTGAACCCTGAAGGTAAGGTCTCGTTTCATCCACCCAAACGAAGATATTTTTTCCCGTATAATGTGCACTTCTTATTACTCCTAAGGCTGTCCCCCACCCTGCTGTAGCTAAAGCACCTGTATTACAATGGGTAAGGATTTTAGCTCCTTTGGGAATCAACTGGTTTCCGTATTCTCCCATTTTCTTATTTGCTTCGTAATCCTCCTTTTCTATACTCTTAGCTTCTTCCTCTAAGTCTCTGTTTTCTTTAAGAGCTTTCATCATTCTGTTAAGAGCCCAAAAAAGGTTATAAGCGGTGGGTCTAGTATTTTTTAGAGTCTCGTAAACCCTTTCCGGATTCTCTTTTTGAATCTTTGTTCCCAAAACAAAACCGTAGGCTGCACTGCACCCTATTGCAGGAGCTCCTCTTACAGCCATATCTTTTATGGCTTTAGCTACGTCTTCATAGGTTCTAAGTTCAAGCCAAATTTCTTCACGGGGAAGTTTTCTTTGGTCTAATAAGAGCAGATAATCTCCTTTCCAATAAAAGGGTTTTACTTCCATACTTTTACCTCTCCAGTACATGTTTCTCAGGAATAACAGTATAGAAAATACCTTCAAAAACTTTTGTATCACTTTTGAAGCATTCAACTTTAACGGTTTTTTTATTGCCTTTATCTTCTTCTACTTTAGCCCTACAGATTATCTCATCACCCACTTTTACAGGTTTTAAAAATTTTACATTAGCACCTGCAAGTACTACGTTGGGATGGTTTACAGCGAGCATTGCAGAATAATCTCCGCAGGAAAAGATAAATCCTCCGTGCAGAAGTCCCTTTTCATCCACAGCCATTTTTTCACTTGTTTTCAGTAAAACTTCGGCGTAGCCTTCTTCGAGTTTCACAGGTGTACCACTGAGTTCCTTATCAATTTTTAGATGTGTTCTTATGTCCATAATTTTTTAAGTATAAATGGTGTAGGTATTCAAATTAAGGGCTAAGAGATTTACATGTAAATTCCTTCTGATTTTTAAGGTTTCGGATATACTCCTCTGAAAGTTCCAACAAAACCGCTTCTTCATCGCAATTTGGGAACTTAACACAGTTTACACACTCACCCCAAACTTTATGGGGAAGTATTGATTTATCTATTTCTATAAAGCCAAACTTCTTAAAGAAATCTTTGACATAGGTTAACGAAAATACTCTATTTACTCCGAGTTCCCATGCTTCTTCGATGGCCTTTTTTACAAGTTCTTTGCCTATACCTTCTCCACGAAGCTCATCCTTAACAGCAAGGCTTCTTATTTCCGCAAGGTCTTCCCACATAACGTGGAGAGCTACACATCCAACAATTTGACCGTCAACTTCGTAAACCCAAAAATCTCGAATGTTTTCATATATGGAATTTAAACTTCTCGGAAGGAGTAATCCCTTCTTTGCATAATCGTTAAGAAGTTCATATATTTTCTTTGCATCTTTTACAGTAGCCTTTCTGAGCATAGTAGAATTAATTTACTCCCAGAAGTCTCAGAATGTCATTTATTAAAACAAACATCATCAGAGTAACTATCAAAGCAAAGCCAACTCTTTGCCAGTTTTCCTTAAATTTCTCGGGAAGGGGTCTACCTCTGAGCCATTCTATTAAGAATAGAAGAATTAGTCCTCCATCAAGTATTGGTAGAGGTAATAGGTTAAATATTCCGAGTTGTAACGATATAAATGCCATCATGGAAAGATACGGAATTAAACCTCTTTCCGCAGCTTGTCCAGCAAATTGAGCTATAGCTATCGGGCCTCCGAGGGTTTTAAAGGATACCGTGCCAGTAATGAGACCCCAAAGAGTTTTAAAGGTAAGCACGGTAAGTTCGTAAGTTCTTTGAACGGCTAAATTCAAAGCTTCACCTAAAGAGTGTTGTTCTTTTACAGTTTCGATTTTGGGCATTACTCCGAGAAAAGGCTTCCCGGTTCTGGGATTTATAGCGGGTATTATTTCTTTCTCAATAATATTGTTCCCTCTCTTTATTTTGAGTTTGATAGGTCTTTCTTTACTTTCGTGAACCGTTTTGACAAATTCATACCAAGTAGATATTTTTTTGCCGTTTACTTCAACTATTGTATCTCCTTCCCTCAGTCCTACCTGCGATGCAGGAGAACCTTCCATTACCTTTCCGACTACCGGAGGAATTTTAGGAGCTATACCTAAACTTTCTTTTCCGGTCTTCACATCAGGTATAGGTAGTTTAAAGGTTAAGAGCTTTCCTTCTCTTTCTATATAAATTTCTGTTTCTTTTATTCCCTTGAGGGAGAGGTTAAGAAGAGCTTTTCTCAGGTCATCCCATTCCTTTATTTCATAACCATCTATTCTGACAATTTTATCCCCGGGTCTTAACCCTATTTTTTCTGCAAGGGAGTTTTTCTCAACATATCCTATAACAACATTTTCTTTAAAGTATTTAGGTGTTTCTACACCTATTGTGTATATTAGGGTAAAAACTAGTAAAGTGAAGATGAAATTAAACAAGGGGCCTCCGAATGCTATTAGAATTTTTTGCCAAGGTTTCTTCGAAGAAAAAGCTCTAGGGTCAGAGATTTTCTCCTCTTCTCCGTAAAGTTTTACGTATCCACCTAATGGGATTGCCGCTATTTGATAGAGGGTTTCACCCCATCGTTTCTTTACTATAGCCGGACCGAAACCTATTGAAAAAACTTCAACTCTAACCCTGAATAACTTTGCCATTAGAAAGTGACCGAATTCGTGAACCCAGACGAGTATACCTATAAGAATTAAAAAGGCAAGTACAGTCATTGTTTCTCTCCCATAACAAAGACTAAAACTTTTCTTTCTCTGGGGCCGTCAAAATCCGCCAAGAAAATAGACTCCCACGTTCCGAGGGCAAGCTGACCATCTATTATCGGTATTACCCTTGAATTTCCTATAATGGCACTTCTTATGTGAGCCGCAGAATTTCCTTCCACATGAGTATAATTTGGGTCATTCCAAGGAATTAACTTTTCCAAAGCGTGAACGAAGTCCCTTACAACATCAGGATCTGCTCCCTCATTTACAAAAACACATGCCGTTGTATGGGGAGTGTACACCACGCAAATACCTTCTTTGATTCCTGACTTTCTTACAACTTCCGCAACTTGATGGGTTATATTAACGATACTTGTGTGCTTAGTAGTTCTAATCTTGAGAACTTCACCCATTTGTAATGAGATTATATTCTAAATACCTTTTTTCAATCTTTTTCTTCAGATTTTCATCGGTACACTTTTGAATAAACTCTCTATACTCTTCCTGAAGTTTTTTAATGTGTTTCTTCATAATTTCTTCGTTTAATGGTTTTTCAGCCTGAATTTTATGTCCTCCTTCCATTAAACCCTCTGGAATGTACCAATCTCTGAAGTATGTGTACCCCCTCTTTAAAAGTTCAAATCCCAGCCTTGAAAGTGCCGGTGGGACTCCCTTTTGAAGTTCCTTTGCAGTTTCTTTGTCCTCAAAGTATTCAACGAAAACCTTTGGAAAGTATCTGGAAATTATATTGTACACTTCTCTTTCAGCTTCTGAATTCCAGAAATCTTTACCCTTAATTCGAGGCTTTATTCCGAAAACCTCAATCCACGGATTCCAGTAAGGATATCTTCCCAGAAAAACCTTTAAAGTCAGAAGGGATTCCCCGTTTACCTCTAAGTCAAGATTAAACTCCTCTATAAATCTCCCTTGAGAGAGCTTTTTTAACTTTATCGTCCCGATATCTGTAATAATACCTTCCTCGAATTTATTTACAAAATTTTCAAAATCCTCTCTACTCAGCATAGGAGATATTCTAAAAGAGTATATATTTAAGTTAGAAGATCTATCTAAAAAAGCCACAGAAATATGGCACAAAGCTTTTCCAAAATCCAAAGTAGAAATTACAAAAGAAAACATAGGAAGATTTTGGGCAATATTCAGAGCAATATATACAAGAGCTAGACCTGAAAGAAAAAAGCAATTAGAGCCTTTTCTAGAAGAATATAAAAGAATATACGAAGAATACTCTAGATTAACTCAAGGTATAAGGGTTTCAGAAGTTGACAGATTAATAAAGGAAGGAGAAAGGGTATATAAGTTACCTAGATCAAACTATAGAATATTTTTATATAACCTACATAGGTGGATATCTGAGGTATATAAATAT
>QNXQ01000086.1 GCA_003978875.1 Aquifex sp.
TAATCCATCTACTGAAGCTACTTTGGTGCTAACACCTGGACATAATTATAACAGAGACAGTAGTTTTGTTCGGGAAATAAATGTAGTGGGCGTCCTGGACAGTTACATGTTTTGGTGCAGGCTCGACTTCTTTAAAATGACAGTTTTGAAATATTGAGACATTTTTCACTAAAGATGCTGCGCAAGCTTTACTTAGTGCTTCGTTAAGTGTAAAGTATGTTGCTGGGCATAAATACAAATTTAAGTTTGTTCTCTTGCAATTCCAAAGTTCATCATTTGTAATATAACTTGACTTGACTTGACGTGACTTGAATATCCACTGCCAAAGTTGAGCCATTATGTGTCATGGGAAATGGTATCAGTATATAGATGTTAAACATTAATTCTGAGGATAAAGGAATATCAATGATCACTATGTACCATTCAAGTAAGAGTTTAACAATGGATAGTATAAGGAAATGTTTCCAGTGTCAAAGAATGGCTGAAAATTCCACTAGCTTTTTGCGGTATTAATAATTTTGATTAACCGGGGTATAGGCAACAAGGCTGAAGTTACAGAGCCTGTGTTAGCTAACACTAAATCTTGAATTAATTGTTCGATTCCAGAGTGCAATTCAATCGCTTTAACGTAAATTTGATCTAGAAGCATGAAAATATCCAGTGATTCCCTTACAATAGATGTGTTGATGCTGATCTGTTCCATGATGTGTGCAATGTCATCTATGCTTTCTTGTATGTCTTCCGTAACAATCTGTAACTCGTCTATCTTTGTGAAGGAGTATTCAAGCGTGTTGACTCTGTGATGTAAATTTGCATGCAATCCAAGGTTTGCAGTTCCTAATCCCGCAAGTGCTCCTATGGCTGCTATTATTGTAATTCTTCTCTTGTTCCTTGTTTTTAGGAAATTGTTTTCTAAGTCCTTCACTTTCTCTTGAATTAACAATACTTTCTTTTCGTCTTTCATGTCTGACTTCCTGTTCTAACAGTTTTTCGGTAACTGTGTGTAACCCTTGCTTAATTGAGTGTAGGCTGTCTCTTACGTAAGTGACATTTTCAAGTTTTAGTAAAATCCTAACCGATTGGTTCACAACAATCATATCTCCTACCTTTCTGACCAAGGCTCCGGGCCCTACTGGGTCCCAGGCTGATACTAACGCAGCTAAGAACATGCATGCCACCACCTTCATGTTTACCTGTAAAAAGAGATACAATCAACGCCTAGCTCATCCAACATTTCTTGCACATATTCGTGAAATTCCTTTTCCAGTAAATTTTATGTTATGATATAAATTGCTAATATATTTTCAGACTCATTAGTAGTGTTATCTCTGCTATAACTTCTCAACTTTCTTATATATTCATGATTTTCATTGTGATCATTAATTATGTCCGCATCTTTCTCTCTTACTTCTGCTTCTTCTCCATTGTCCTCTTTCTCACCATTAGCTATGACTATTTCATTATCTGTCATGTTTGCTTTCTTTAAATCATCTACATGTCTTATACTCGTTTCTCCAGCTTCTGTGTGTTGAATCTTATACTTATTTCCGTTAGCTACTTCAATTATCTTTTATGGGCCTGTGAATCTGGGAGACCGTTTGTTGCTATTTGCTATGGGGACGTGTAGTTTGGCCATTACTATATCACCTGGAATTACATTAACCTTTCGTGCCATTTTGTGCTGCTATTTACATACTTCCCTTGAGTACTCTTTCATGTGATTTCTGACTCTTTGATGTATCACTTGGAACTTCTGTACTCTAACATTTATGTAATCATCAGCATTGTATACTGTTTTGGGTTCAGAGGTTAAAAGATCATACGGCAGTGTTTTGTCTTCTCCAAATATGATATAATGAGGTGTCTCTCCAGTAGCTGTGTTTATCTGAGTGTTGAGTGCACACTTGGCATAAGGAATCCAAGTATCCCAGGTTATGCTGTGGGGGTTGATTAATGCTCTAAGACAAGTGACGATCTTGCGATTCAGTCTCTCAACTACTCCGTTACTTTGGGGTTTATACACATGTACATTTACTTTCTTAATGTTGAATAACTTGCACAATTCTTCCAAGATTTGATTATTAAATTGTGTTCCATTATCAGTGATGATAGTTTTAGGAGTACTGAAATTACATATAATTTGTTCAAATATGACAGTGGCAATGGTTTCTGCTTTCTTATTGGGTATTGGCTGTAGTATACAAAAGCGTGACAGATAATCAATTGCTACTAAAATATATTTGAATCCGTTTTCTGACAGGGGTAGTTCAAGTGTGTCAAGATGTACTCTTTCCCAGGGCCCTTGGGGTATAGGGTATGTAAGCATGGGTGCTGGTGCATGTGTATGACCTTTCACTTTAGCACAAATTATACAATTGTCTACATAAGAATAGATATCCTGTCGCATGTTAGGCCAAAAATACTTGAGTTAAGCTTGTTTGTAAGTCTTATCTTTGCCTGGGTGTGAACTGGGTGCACTATCATGTATCAACTTTAATACGTCCTTGACTAACTTTTTCGGTATGATCAATTGTCTCACTTCGCCTCGTGATACGCCTCTGCTTGCTACCTTAGTGTTGCGGTATAATAAGCCATTCAGAAGTTGAAATTCATTTACTTTATATGTCCCGGGTAATTTCGGTGGTTGACCAGTTTGAGTGGGGTTCTTTAGGTACTGAATCAAATCTTGCCATGTCTCATATTTGCTTTGCTCAACGGCTATCATGTCACTGTCTAGTGTAATTAGTTCCTGAACATTACATACTGCACTATTAACTTCGTTTTCTGAGCTTCCTGAGATTATGTTTCGTGAGAGAGCGTCTCCTGCTGTGTTCTTTTTCCCAGGTATGTATTCAAACGTTACATCATAGTTTTGCAAGGTTACAAACCATCTCGCTAATCTTCCTCTTAAATTTTTGTGTTTGAATAGGTTTTGAATTGCCATGTGATCCGTCCATACTCTTATTTTGTATCCCAATATCATGTCTCTAAAATGTTCTAAACAATAAATGACAGCTAAAGTTTCTCGTTCGGTAACGGAGTAATTTATCTCGGCGGCAGTGCAAAGTCTCGAGGCATAAGCTATGGGCTGCGGTTCACCATTCCTTTCTTGCATTAATGTTCCTCCCAGTCCTATATCTGAAGCGTCTGTGCATAAGATGAATTCCTTTGAGTAATCGGGGAAAATCGGTACGGGTGAGCTAGTGAGCCTTGTTTTCAATTCTTCAAACGCCCTTTGTTGTGAAGATCCCCAAGAAAATCTAACACTTTTCTTCAATAGTGAGCTAAGTGCCTGTGCAATGTCTGCGTAACCTTTGACAAATTTCCTATAATACCCTGTTAATCCTAAGAAACTTCGATCATTTTCTACTGTGGTTGGTACGGGGAATTTTTTTTTCCTGCATCTAATTTGGACTGAATCGTTCTTAGTCCGTGTCTGTCAAGCTGGTGACCAAGATATATTACCTTGTCTTTCAAGAAGTGACATTTTTCAAGTTTATTTTTTTAAACCTGCAGACGTCAGTCTGAAAAATACTAAGTCCAACTTTTTGAAGTGCTCCTCCTCTGTCTGAGATACTATCAGAACGTCATCCAGGAGAACACTGGCAGTATTTCCCATCAAGCCGTGTAAGACAGTGTTCATAAGCTTCATGTAAGTCAGTGGACTATTTCGTAATCCAAAAGGCATTCTTTTAAACCTATAGTGACCGGAGGGAGTGGAAACCGCGGTCTTGTCTTTTGATTCCTCATGCAACTCTACTTGCCAAAATGCTGACTTGATATCAATAGTACTAAACAAGCGGTATTCTGTTCCAAGGCTACGAACAATATCTGAAATTACTGTAAGTATGAGTATGTCTGGGACCGTGTGCTTGTTCAGTTCCCTGTAATCTATTACCGGTCTCATGGTGCCGTCCGATTTAGGCACTAAGATTAGTGGGAAATTCCACTCACTGTCACTGGGCTCAATTACATCCTGAGAGAGCATTTCATTAATAAGTTTATCTACCGTGGCGAGCTTTGAGTGGGGAATTCGGCAGGCCGGTATTTAGGTGGGTTGTGTTCCCGGTTTCAGTTCAATCTGGTGTTTCAGCAGGTCTGTTTTGCCTAAGGCGTCCCCCGGCAAAGCAACCGCTGCCTTATGTTTGAGCAATAAATTTATGAGCTCTTGCTCTAGGTCAGGACGACTAGTAGAATTGAGGTGGTTCCGGAACTTCCTCCCCAACTCCAAGTCTTCCTGCACTAAGCAGACATGTTCTACTAATTCTGGTGCGTCTTCATGTTCGCTTTCAAATACTGCTTGAAGAGCTTGACAAATTTGAAATAAGCCTAACTGAGTACCTTTCTTCAACATTATGTCTTTGTTAACTATACTAGTTTAGAAAATCTCAAGTTTTCCTTTGACTGAACTATATATACCTGCTTCCATTTGTATGCCTTTTACTCTGGATGTTTCAGCTAAGACAATTACTGGGGCATCTCCTTTAATTCCTTTTAACTCCACTTTCACCTTGTTGATTGACATGGCCTGTAACAGCGTGCACTCTGCTACAGAGCCTGAAACAACCTTCAAGGCTTCATCTGGAGTGTTGTCGGGAACATCTTTGTTTCCATTGCTCATCTTTCCCGGTTCATTAGCTATAACTGTGTTGGTTTCAGCACTGGGGTGCTCTGAATTTAAGTGATCTAACACTGAGGGTTCTGGTGCTTCCTCGGGTGGTGTTGTGTAGCCTGACCGCTCTGCCACGCTATTAAGGGTTTCAGTTACACTTTCATCATTTTCCGTCATGGTATTTTGGGTTACTTGTACTAGTTGATCTGTGTTGCCTTCTGAATTGATGAAGGGCAAGAATTTGTGAGCGCATCGGGCTTCTCTTGCAGGCAAAATTGCGATATCTTCATCTCGCATTGTCTCAAATTCAATTAACAAATCGCCAGGGAAGGATGTTTTCTCTACAACTATGGCTGTTATATCTAACCTTAGATAGCCTGCCAAAGTTATGGTTAACATGGTTTTTCCTATAGTTTTCAATTGATTTCCTGTTACTCCCTGTAAGGCATAGTGAGTTGGTTCAATGAGGGTGACACCTGGATGTACTTTTCTCAAAAAGTCAAGACTAATAATATTTACCATGGCTCCCGTGTCCAAGAAGGTGTGACATGGCATGACAAATACTCGCCCCTCTATTAATGGGCCTTCATTTTTATCATTGACATAACTATTCTTTTCC
>QNXQ01000182.1 GCA_003978875.1 Aquifex sp.
CTTCCCCTTCCTTTCTTCGACTTTCTATTAAATCGTCCAAGGCTTTCCTCAAAGCTTCTAGGACAACCCTTTTTAGTTCTTCATCTATTTCTATTTCAGCTTTTTCTGAATATCTCCAGGCGTAATCTAAAACTTTATCGTCAGAAGGTTGAAGATTTAACTCTTTTACAAGTTCTTTAAGCATTTCAACATTCGATTTGAGTTTTTCAACATCCACCGGCGGTTTTACGAACTTTTGTTCTATGTCAATAAAAACTGTTACACTTCCCCTTCTCAATTTCCTTTTAATTTCATTCTTAATTTCCAGTTCTATAGGAACGAGAAAGGAAGGCATTTTAGTAGATATGTCAAGTCCTTTACCGTTTAAAGAGCGCATCATTATAGTTACTCTCCAGTTTTCACTGTCCGCTTCACCCTTTCCGAAACCCGTCATACTGAACATGAACTCTATTCTATTAGAAATCGGTTTAGGAGAATAAAATATTTTGTATGTCGGACCAATTTAAGTACGCAAGATTTAAAAGATGGGTGAGAATAATGACCATTATATTTTTTGTTTTGGTAATGATATACGCCTACTTCCATGTGAAAGGTAAAAAGAGGGTAAGGGAAGAGAGTTACACTATATCTACCGCTTTTGTTCCTTCTCTGATTTCTCCAAGATAAAAAGCTCCATCAAGTAGCTCCAGAGCTTTTTGAGCTTCCTCTTTACCTACCACAATTATCATGCCTACACCCATATTAAAGGTTCTGAACATTTCCCTTTCTTCTATTTTCCCGAGCTTCTGTATCCATGCGAATATAGGGTTATCGGGTATGTTTTTTTTGTAAACAACAGCTTTTAAATTCTCAGGAAGTATCCTTATTAAGTTTTCGGGTATTCCGCCACCTGTAATGTGGGCAATCCCCTTTACTTTTACTCTTTTTTTAAGTTTTTTAATATCTCTTACGTATATTCTTGTGGGTGTGAGAAGTATCTCCGCTACGGTTTTCTCAAAGTCAGGGACAAAATCCGTATATTTAATACCGTTTAAATCGAGAACCTTCCTTATAAGGGAATAACCATTGCTGTGAAATCCCGAAGATTTTAAACCTATCAGAACGTCTCCTTCTTTTATATCTTTTCCATCTATAACTTTTTCCTTTTCACAAAAGCCTATACAAAATCCCGCAAGGTCGTAAACTCCCTCAGGGTAAAAATCGGGCATTTCCGCTGTTTCTCCCCCCGCCAAAAGCACTTCTCCTTCCTTACACCCCTTTATTATCCCATCTATAATTTCCTTCATAACCGGTAGGTGTAGTTTTCCCGTGGCTATATAATCAAGGAATATAAAAGGGTCTGCCCCCGTAGTTATCAAATCGTTTACGTTCATAGCTACAAGGTCTATTCCTACAGTATCGTGTTTATTCACAGCTTGGGCTATTTTGAGTTTTGTTCCTACTCCATCTGTTGTGGAGAAAACAACGGGATTTTTATAACCCTTTATCGGAAACCCGCTTGCAAATCCTCCAAACTCCGAGAGATTAAACTCATTCTTTACTTTTTCCTTTATATAGTTTACAAACTCGTTAGCTTTATCTATATCCACTCCTGCCGATTTATAGGTGAGCATACTCACGCCCCCAAGTAGAATTCTTCTACTACTGTGTATATCGGACCTACAGAGGTAAGAGAGCTTGAGATGAGTGCTATCTTGTTTACCTCATCTTCCCCAAATTCTACCGTTCTATATTTTCTCAGTAAGTCGCCCAACGCTCTTCTATCTGCTCTTTTTATCCTGCATACGGTGACGTGGGGAACAAAGTTCTTTGAATTTTTGGGAATTATTCCTCTACGTGCATTTAACCTTTCGACTTCTTTAGCCAGTTTTATCAGTCTGTTTGCCCCTTCCGATACCCCTATCCACAGAACCCTCGGGTTTCTCATATCGGGAAATACTCCCAAACTCTTATACTTTATTTTGAAAGGTATAGTTTTTTTGGCTATTTCCTGCAAGTTTCTTATTACTTCTAAGGCTTGACCTTCGTTTATTTCACCTAAAAACTGAAAGGTCATATGAAGATTTTGAGGTTCTACCCACTTTCCGGTAATCTTTAAATTAACCTCTTCCCTTATTCTTTCCGAAACCTCATGGATACGTTTGCTTGTAAAAAATCCTACGAAAGCTCTCACAACTTTCATTCTACATCAATATAGAAGTGTTATAGGAGCGGAGTAAGCCACTAACCTCAGTCCAAAGTAATAATTATGCCAGGAGAATTTATAGGAAAGTACCTTTACAGAATACTTCCCGGGATGATTTATTTTCACCACGACGCTTTTAGTATCGTAAATCCTGTAAACTTCATCGTTTCTATATATGAGTATCAAAACTTTATCTTGATTACTTTTTACATAAATCCTAAAAGGGTAAATTGTCGTTTCACTGGGATAATAAAAACTCTTAGGAGAATAGGCATAGATTTCCACATGTTTTTTTCCGTTTACTATAACGTTTTGTTCCAGCTCTAATCTTTCGTAGATACGCTTATAGACCATATTCCTGGAATGGTTAATGTTAAAATCTAAAAACTTTTTCTGAAGGTAGACATCATGAACCAATACATTGCATTCGCCGGTTTTTGGATTTAAGTGATAATGGATTGTTCTGTATTCTTGTCCGATAAGTTTTCGCGGTAAATATTCGAATATGAAACTAAATAGTTTTTCTCTGAAACTTACTTCTGACACGAATAGAAGATAGCATTCGGGTGATTTCATAACGTTTTTAAATATCCCCTTCCCTTCAAAAGGGAAAAAACCGTATACAGCATGTAGATTCAACCTTTCCATAAACTCTACGATTTCTTCGTCAGGATACTCGTTTAACTTTACACCGAAGAGGTAAAAAATTTTCTGAACGTAAGGTTTTGGTGCTAATTTACCTTCGGGTATGTACGTTTCATAATAGGAAAAAGGAGTGAGATTGTAAACTATAAAGCCGAAGATATATAGAGAAATAAGAACTCCTAAAAGAGATTTAATACCCCTTAGGAGATTCATAAAATTCCCCTTTAAAATCTTTTAACCTAAAAATGTAGAACTTTTTCACCTCTTCACCGCGCCAAAACACCCTTACTTCCTCTAAAAGTTCTTTATCGGAAAAACTTCTTAGAACTTCCTTCGGTACACCACCGTAGTTAACAAATATAGCGTCTTTACCCTTGAATTCCTTTATCCCTTCCCTCCAAAAATAGTATTGGGTGTACCTATTTATATGAAAAACGTAAGTCCTGGGATTTCCCTTTACGTAAAAAGCCATTTCAGCGGATATCTGGTATACCGTTGAAAATATCAGCTCATCACCTGTGTAGTACTTGCTTACAGCTTTTCCCAAATCTTCCCACCCAACAAGAAACTTTGTAGGGTCCCTCTTAGGAGGAAGAATATTCTTAAGTCCTAGGTAATCGATTATTGGTGAGAATTGTACTAAAAGTGTCAGGAACACGGATAAGATTAACGTAGCAATCTTTAAATATCTCGGTGTTTTTAAAAAATAATAAGCAAATGAAATACCAGCGGTGTAGTAGCTAAAACCCACCCAGTTGGCGTAAACTCTTTTCTTCAAGGATAGAACTAAAAAGAATAGGAATATAGGAAGGGAAAAAATTGTAAGGAATAAAAGCCTATTATCTTTGACTTTGAAACTTTTATACCAACCCCACAATATGAAAAAAAACGGCAAGAACGAAAGCAGAATAATTTGTCCTCCTAAGAACTCTCCGAAAGAGGCAAAGTTGGGAAAATTGCTTGCCTTTGTAGCTAAATTTGATACATGTTTGAAGGATATAAAGTCCTTTTCAAAGTTCCATATAAGGACAGGTAAAGAAAGTATAAAAGCAACCACTAAGGAAGTGTAAATTTTCAAATCCTTTAAAAGAGAAGGCTTTACCAGAAGAATGTATAAAATTCCAGAAGGCAGTAAAAATACCGCAGGGTATTTACTCAAAAATGCCAATCCTGCAAAGAATCCCGTGAGAAGCCAAAGTTTTATCTCATTCTTTTCAACCGCGAAGTAAAAGCATATTACGGATAAAGCCCAGAAGAAAATTAAAGGGGAATCGGTTGTAAATATTACAGAATTTACAGCAAACCCTACAAATAAGTTCGGAAAAATAGAGGATATTAGAGCCACTTTTTCATCAAAGATTCTTTTTACAAAAAAGTAAGTGATTAATGAAAGCAGAAAAGATAAAAGAATAGCGTTTATTCGTACACCTATTTCGGTATTGCCTAAAATACTTGTGGAAATGAAATTCATGTAAGCTACCATAGGAGGCTTTGAGTAATAACTTATGTCCAGGTGCCTAGACCAATCCCAGTATTGAGCTTCCTCGGGTGAAAGGTCTATCGGATACAGAAGAACGTAGAAGACCCTGAAAATTAAAAATGCAGTATTTATAACGAGGACATACTTAAACATAAAGTTAAAGTTTACTTTGAACCGCAGATATATCTTACTCCTTTTTCAGTTTTAGCCCAGTGGGGAGTGTTGGGTTCAAGTTCTATCATATCTCCTTCCTTTAAAAGGATTTCTTTACCTTCTGCACCGATGATAACTTCGCCTTCTATAACCCATCTAACTTCCTTGTCGGGATGGGTATGGGTCGGATAGTAGGTTCCGGGTGGGTCGTACCATTCGTAAACCGAATAGCCCCTTTCTCTGAGGATTGAGTATATTTTTTCCCTTTCCTTGATACCCGTTTTTTCGTACCTTACTCTCTCCATCTCTTATAAAGATTATGCTCTATCCTAAGTGTATCAAGGAGTTTACCCACCACGAAGTCTATAAGGTCTTCCATTCTCTTAGGTTTATGGTAAAAGGCCGGGCTTGCGGGAAGAACTATTCCTCCAGCTTCTACAATCTTCAACATGTTTTCAAGGTGAATTTTACTGTAAGGAGTTTCCCTTATGAGGAGAACTAAGGGAATTTTTTCCTTTAAGGCTACTTCTCCGATTCTGTGAATTAGATTTCCGTTTATACCGTTTGCGATGTGAGCCAGTGTACTTGTTGAACAGGGTGCTATGAAAACCCCTTTGTACTTTACAAGTACGGAACCACTGGCAAGAGGAGAGGTAAAATCTCCCTCCTCGTGGAGATTTATACCCTTCAATGAATTTAAGATTTCCTCCAAA
>QNXQ01000189.1 GCA_003978875.1 Aquifex sp.
AATTCTTCATAGGCGTAAGACATACCTCTCTCAAGTTTCGAACGAAGGGCTATTATTTGATTGTTCTTTTCTATGGTAAGAATATCTTCCTTAAACAGGGGATTATGGATTATATCCTTTATCACTTCAAGAGCTTCCTTTAATCCTTCTACTTTTGTGGAAAAACCTATTTCCGAAAAATCATCTTCAGAAGAAGTATATATATAACCGCCGTACTTTTCGAAAGGCAAAGACACCGAAGGAGTATCAGGATAATTTTTAGAACCCTTTAGAAGCATTGTGAACAAAAGATGGGTTTCTCCTTTTTTCTTTTCGCCGTGCAGACCTCCTTTGAAAAAGATAACTCCAGATACTATACCTTTACCTTCTGTTTCTTTGATGATAATTTTTACTCCGTTTTCAAGGACATATTCGACCACTTTACTTCCTCCGAATACGAGTGTCAAAAATGTGAGAAATAATAAGAAAAATTTCCCAATCACTTTTCCTTCTCCACCTTTACTTTATATCCCTCTTTACCTATGTAATAGCCTATAGCTCCTCCGGCGGCAGCACCAATGATAAAGGTACAAGAATTTAAAAGAAAACTTAAAAGGACTATAACGAGAAATAATCTCATGTCTTTAAAATTATATCTACATTAAAACTTAATGGTTTCTCTGCTTATAGTTGAAGACGATAAAAACTTGAGGGTATTGCTTACGAAAAAACTTAGTGAAACCTATAATGTAGATGCGGCAGAAAGTGGTGAGGAAGCGGAAAGAAAACTTTCCGAAAATTACTATGACATAGTTCTGCTCGATATAAAACTTCCCGATATGGATGGGTTAGAACTTTTGAAAAAGTATTCTCTAAACGGAATAAAGTTTATAGTGATTACCGGCTACGGAGACATAAGAACGGCTATAACGTCCGTAAAGTATGGAGCTTACGACTTCATTCAAAAGCCTTTTAATTTTGACCTACTTGATGTAACTATAAAGAAAGCTCTTAAAGAAAAGAACTTAGAAGAAGAAAATAGAGCGTTAAAGAATTTTCTATTCAAGGGGAAAATAGAGGGATACCTACTTGAAACGCGAAATCCGAAATTCAGAGAGGTTCTGGAAACCGCAAGGATGGTAGCGGATGTTGAAGCTCCTATACTCATAAGGGGTGAGACCGGAGTAGGCAAAGAGGTACTTGCAAGGTACATTCATAAAATTTCAAGCAGGAGGGACAAACCGTTTGTAGTAGTAGATTGCACAGCTATTCCGGAACACTTGTTTGAGAGCGAGCTTTTTGGTTACGAAAAGGGAGCATTTACAGGAGCAAATCAAAGAAAACTCGGGCTTGTCGAAATTGCAAATAACGGAACTTTATTCTTCGACGAAATAGGGGACATGCCCTTCAGCGTGCAGGCTAAACTCCTACGATTTGTCGAAACGAAGAAGTTCAGGAGAGTGGGCGGGCTAAAGGATTTGGAAGTAGACGTAAAGATTATTTGTGCTACAAATAAAAACCTGGAGGAATTGATAAAAGAGGGAAAATTTAGAGAGGATTTATACTATAGAATTAACACCATAGAGTTGGAAATACCTCCGCTCAGGGAGAGAAAGGAAGATATTCCCTTGCTCGTTGAGTTCTTTCTAAAGAAATATAGGAAGAAAATAAAGAATGAAACTTTAATAGAATTAATGAATTACTCATGGGAAGGCAACGTAAGAGAGTTAAAGAACGTAATAGAACGTGCTTGCTTACTTTCAACGGATATATATATAGATGAAGCTATATGCCTTAAAAGGAAAAATATAAGCTGTATAGAAAAGATGATGGAAAAGCTTCCCACTCTTGAAGAACTTGAAAAAATGTACTTGGCATTTCTTTATAAGAGATTTAATGGAAACATCGATAAAATAGCCGAAACTTTAGGCTGCAGTAGAAGAACAGTTTTTAGGAAACTAAAAAGCTTAAGAGAGAGGTATTCTGACCTCAAAGATACTACCTTTACCAGGTGAACTGTTTACCTTTATATATCCGCCGTATCCTCTTACGATCTCATTTACTATAGCTAGTCCCAGACCACTTCCCTCCTTTTTATTTCTACCTTGATAAAAAGGTATAAAAATCTTATCTATTTCTTCGGGTGAAATACCCAATCCGTAATCTTTTACAGTAAAAACTAGTTGGTTTTCCTCCGATCTTAAAAAGACTTCTACTTTACCTCCTTTTTTACTGGCTTGTATCGCATTTAAAATCAAGTTCAGTATCATATGTCTTATATCCGCCTCATCACCTATCAAATAGGCATCGGAGAGTTTTTTTTCAATAATTACGTCCTTTTCTTTAGCATAAACCCTGAGAATATCTATAACGTCCTCAACAGCTTTTTTAACGTCTACTATGTCGGTTCCTTCCCTTTTTCTTGTAAACAGAAGAAGCTTATTTACTATATCCTTACAAGTTTTTACGGCATTCTTGATAATTTCAATTTCTTCACAATTGCCGTATTTTTTTTCGAGTTCTTCAACTGCAAGACTTATACTGGCAAGGGGAGTATTTACCTGATGGGCTACTCCCAGGGCTAAGAAACCTATTGAACTGAGTTTTTGGGATAAGCTAAACAGATAAAACTTTTCCTTGTCATGTTTTATGTTCTTTATTATCTGTAGTATTTTCTTTCCTCCTTCTAATGGAAAAGCACATATTTCCACAGGGGTTTCCTTATTGTCGTGGGTATAATGGGTATGGACAACATTGACAGCGCTTTTAGTTTTTTCAATCTCCTTTAAGGGACAAGGATGACACTCGCCCTCACAAGGAGTATCCCTTTTATGAGAGATTAAATAACAAGGCTTTCCTATTACTTCTTCTTTACTCCTGTACCCGTTTTCCTCAACATAGCTGTTATTTGCGTAAACAATTCGATAGTTTTTGTCTATGATGACAACCTGCTCCTTTAACTTATCAAAAACCGAAAATTCCTCCATCACTATCTGAAATTTATTCTCTAATTCGCCTAATCTTAATGTCTTTTTTGACACTTCTGAATGACAAATTTGACATCCGGAAATAATAAATAGCTCATTTCTCAAGGTGATTTTATTGGTATGAAAATTGCAAAAGATATTCTGAAAAAAATCGGGAGGTAGAGTTTATGGGGATAAGTAGAAGGGAGTTGTTTAAAGCAGCAGCCGCGGGTGCGGTAATTGGTTCTGTCGCAAAGTTTAACTTTACCTTTGCCAAAGTATCTGAAACTATAAAGCTCCCAAAACCCAAAAGAGGAGCACCGAGAGTTGTAATTGTCGGAGGAGGCTGGTCCGGCTCAACATTGGCAAAATATATAAAAAAACTAAAACCAGATGTCGATGTTGTTTTGATTGAAAAGAGGGAACACTTTTGGTCATGTCCCGTAAGTAATTTGTGGCTGGTAGGGTTAGTAGACTTAGAGTTCCTTCTCCATGACCATAGACCTGCTGCGGAAAAATACGGATATCATCTTCTCAGAGCCACAGCTTACCACATAGATAGGGTAGGTAGATACGTATACACAGATTTAGGTAAAATTCACTATGACTTCCTGGTTCTCGCTACAGGTATAGATTACGACTACTCTCAATGGGTAGGAGATGACCCGAAAGACGTAGAAATAGCAAAAACTAAATATCCCGCTGCTTTTGTCCCGGGCGGTGAACAGATAACACTGAAGAAAAAAATAGAAAATTTTGAAGAGGGAAACTTTGTAATTACCGTACCTCCTGGCTTAGACTACAGATGTCTACCCGGACCTTACGAAAGGGCAACCTTGATAGCTTGGTACTTCAAGCAGAATGAAATACCCGGCAAAGTGATACTCATTGACCCTCACCCTCAACCTCCGGTTAAAGCGGAAGGTTTTCACAAAGCCTGGGAAGAGTATGTAAAAGACTACCTAGAGTATTATCCCAATGCCACTATAAAGGGTGTAGATTTCGGGAAGAAGGTGGTTTCTACAGAAGAATACGGAGATATAGATTTTACAGATTTGAACTTATATCCGAGATGTAAGGCAACGAAGTTAATATTCGATGCGGATTTAGTTCCAAAAGGTGACAGATGGCCCAGTTTAAGATGGCCGTATAACATATCAACGAAAGATTCTCATATTCTCTGTACCGGAGATGCAAGGAATCATCCCTTTTCAAAGAGCGGGAACACTGCGAATACGGAAGCTCATAAAGTAGCCAAGCAAATAATAGAGTTAATCAAAGGAAGGATGCCTGATTATGAAGCACCCAGGACATTATGTTATTCCGCGGTAGACAAGGGTAAAGCTGTATGGGTAGACCTTACGTATAAATATGACCCTAAGAAGAATACTTTCCAATTTTGGAATGTAAAGATGGACAACCATCCCACGCATCAAAACTGGAGAGCGTATATTGAATGGGCTAGAGCTATGTACAGAGATATGTTCTCCTGAGGTGAGTAAATGAATAGAAGAACTTTCATAAAGACCTGCGGGTCAGTAGCTACACTTTCATTCCTTTCTCCTTCTTTTTTCTCACAAAGTTTAAAAGCCCAAACCAACCAGTTTAAAAAATACAAGAAAGCGATACTCCTCGATAAACACGGTAATCCCTTAAACCCTTCATCTCTGGAGGTTGGAAAGCAGTATATATTCTTTTATCCCTACCGCTCTACTCCCGCACTTCTTTTAAATCTCGGAAAAGAGGTAAAGCCTTCAGAAGTTAGACTATCAGATGGGAGTACTTACCTATGGCCCGGAGGTGTAGGTCCTCAAAAGAGTATAATTGCCTTTTGTGCAATATGTCCCCATCAGCTGAGTTATCCTACACCTGAGTATTCCTTTATTAATTATTACCCTCATGATAAGCCTTCTAAAGCAGCTAAAAAGGGAAACGTTATACAATGCTGTGCTCACATGTCCATTTTTGACCCAGAGAGGGGAGGTGTTGTAATCGATGGTCCCTCGGAGTATCCACTTCTGGCAATAGTTCTTACCTACGAAGAAGGAAAACTTTATGCGGTTGGAACATTAGGAGTGGAACGTTTCAGAGATTTCTTTGATGCTTATCGTTCCGATTTAAAGAAGATGTATAAGTCCTTTAGAAAAGCAAAGAAAAAGGTTGACAAGGCTGTAGTTCTCGAGGTGGAGGAGTATGTCAAAGAAATCATCTACTGTTAACAG
>QNXQ01000063.1 GCA_003978875.1 Aquifex sp.
ATACGAGCTATAGCAAAAGAGTTAGGAGTTCCAAGGTCAACTGTTGAAGATTGGGTGTCCGATTTTGGCAAGACTTGCCATTTTCGGACACTTTCCCTCCTCACCCCCCAAGGCGCTCCTACACCCGAGGGATTGAGACTTTGGAGCGAGTATGTAGAGCAATCCGAAGTCCAAAGTCTTGAAAAAGCTTTTGACGAGACTTCCTTCTACGAATTTCTAAAAGGCAAGGGATACGAGGCGGAGTATTACGGACAGTTCATAAGCGATTTAAGACGGGAAATTCTTTCTTACGTTCAAAAACTCGTGGATGCGGGAATGTCCGAGGCTTCCGTCAGAACCGCAATTTCCAGAGAAAAAACGGGGATTTTCAAGAACTTATCTTCTACCGCAAAAGCTAAACTTGCGGGACTTCTGAAAAAGAAGATAGAAGAACTCATACAGGAAAGGGAAAAGAGAAAAGAAGAAGAAGAGCTAATCCTAAACACTGCCAAAGAGATAATCCAAAATCCCGAGTTTGTATTCTCCCACTGGACCAACCTTGGAAAGGAAGTCTTGAGAAAGCTGGAAGAAAAAGGAAACTACCTAAAGCACCGCTACCACGAAGGGGACGTGGCGAAGATACTTCAAAAGCACTCCGACGAACTTCTTTCCCTCTACAATCAAATCCCCCTCGTTCCCGTGGAAAGAATAAAGGAAGAGATAGAGAAGTTAAATCCTGAAGAGATTACGACAGACGAGGCGGAAAAGAAACTGAAGGAGAAGTTTATCGGGGAAGGCTTTAGAGTTCCGCACACGCTTAGAACCGAAATAGTGGAAAAGTTTAATGAGTGGTGGAAGAAGAAAAGGGAAGAAGAGGAGAGAAAGAGAAGGGAAGAAGAACTGAAGAGGATAGAGGAAGAAGCTTTGAGGCTCATGGAAGATGCAACTTTTGAGTGGAGCGAAAGCGAAATTGTAAACACTTTAAAGCAAAAAGGCTACGATGAAAGGCTTGTAATAGAATATTTAACTGAAAACAAGGAAAAACTCCTTTCCGTTTACAATTCCGTTCCCGAACCTGACGAAGAAAAGACAAAGGAAATCTTTGAAGTTCTTAAAGATTCGGAAAGCTTGGAAGAACTCCTTGAGGAGGCAAAAGTAAGGCTGATAGAAGAGGGTTACAGGTTTACTTCAAGGGTAAAAAACTTTCTGGAAGTTCTTTACGGGGAGAGGAAAAGGCTTTCTCCCGTTGAAGTTCTTTCTCTTTACTTTGAAAGGAATTACTCTTCGGAAGATGTTTTTAACCCTGACAGGTTTCTTGAGTTTGCAAGGGAAATAGGATACGAGGTAAAGAACGAAAAGAAGGTAAGGGAGTTGTTTGATCTTCTTGAAGGTAAAATAGTCCGAATGATAAACGACGCCAAGGACTTGGAGGATTTTCTCTCGGAATTTGACGAGTGGATAAAAAGGGCGGGGTCTTTAAAAGAGCTTACTCCCGGAGGAAAGGAAGGCTTGAAGAAGGCAAGTGAAAGGCTCTGGAGGAGGATAAGGGAAGGAAGGGACGAACTGGATGAGGCACTTGAGGAAGTCATTGAAAAGTTAGACGTTTTCTTTGAAAAACTCAAGAGTGCGGAAGAAGAGAGAAAAAGGGAACTTCTCAGAAAACTCTGGGAATTTATCGTAAGCAGGGAAGGAGAAATGTTGGAAATCGTCAAACGCTTTGACGTGGAAGGGGAAAGCTTTAGCCTTGAATAATCGTTTGTTTTTGCCAACCGTTTCTTCCGATTTTACTTTAACTTCAGGGTGTTGTTTTCAAGTTTCGCTTCTTTGATTTTTTCCGCGTTTGCAAGGAGAAAGAGCTTCAGCCTGTTTCCTTTGATCTTCCACGCTTTTTCTTCCGGAATCCACACTGCTTCCAGCTTTTTCAGTTCTTCTTTGAAGGGATATGTGTTTCCCTTAACAAGATAAACTTCTTCGTTTTTTATTTTCTTTGCCGTTTCTTCCGGTTTTTCCTTTTTCTTCGGTTTTCTTCCTTCAAGGAGATACCTTATGTAAGCGGTGTTGGAAATTTGATAAGTTAACCACTTTCCCGTTGTAGTCGGAATTAAAGCAATAATCATGATTATCATCACAAAACCTATAATCATTCCCCAGACGGTGCCTAAAGAAAACAAGTAGAAAATCGTAAAAATTATCAATAACCATAGTGTGTTTCTGAGAATTCCGAAGAAATAAGCAAGAGGATGTGCGTTTCTTCTCATGTTGATAATTTAGTATTTAACCCATGGAACATTTCGTGGACACTTATCTCACCGAGCTAAGGAAAGTAAGGGACAGAAAAACCGTTGAAAAGAAGGAGTATCTTCTAAAGCATTTAATAGATTATTCCGACGACCTTCCCGTATTTGACCGAGACGAGATTTTTTCCTTCTACGAATACCTCAAAAACAAAAATCTCAAAGACACTACAATCCGAGATATTTTCAAGGAGATAAGACTCTTCTACGAATGGCTACAAGAACAAGGACTTTCATTAAAGTTTGACGAAAAAGCACTAAGGAAACTCTTTCAATCAAGGAAAGCTCAAGAAGCCCTAAAGTCAAAAAAGAAGTATTATTCGGACGAAGAAATAAACCTTATCCTCAACGCCATTCGTGGAGCTTTAAATGGAATATCTGCCAAACACCCCATTTACTACGTTCTCACGATATTCTTGCTTTGTTCAGGGCTTCGTATTTCGGAAGCTGTTAAGGTAAGGAAAAAGGACTTTGAAATAAAGAGAATTCTCACGGAAGAAGGGGAAGAAAAGGAAGTGTGGTTTGTAAAGGTAAGAGAAGGAAAATTCGGTAAGGAAAGAAAAACCCTTATTTACTTCTTTAAGCCCGAATGGAAAAAGATTTTTGAGGAGAAGCTAAAGAGACTAAATCCCGAAGATTTCTTTTTCACCTATTCGGTTAAGTATCCAAAGAGTTTAAAAACTTTTACACTCACAGATAAAACCGCTAAGTGGTTTTACTGGAAACTTGAAAAGGAGCTGAAGGAAAGAGGATACGAAATTGAAGTAAACGCTCATAGGTTTAGAAACACATACATTACAAAGCTGGCAACTAAAGGTTTTCCCGTAAACCTAATAGCGGATTGGGTAGGACATTCAAAGATTTCAACTACTATGGATATTTACATGGAAGCTGAGAAGGAAAGGGAACTGGAAGTTGTCTTGGAAAGATTGAGTTGACATGCGGGTTCAGGAAATAAGTTTCTCACCTTACGAGCTTGTTCTAAAAGAAGTAGAAGAAGGGAAGTTAAATCCCTTTGACGTGGATCTTGAGTATTTGATAGGACTTTTTGAGGAAAAGGCAAAAGAGTTAGAAGACAGGGAGTTTTTCATAGAAGCAGGTGTGTTTTTGATGGTTGCGACAAGACTACTTAAACTAAAGCTAAAGACGATTTTTCCCGAGCCTAAAAGAGAAAAGAGGAAAATAACCGTTGAGGAAGTGAAGGAAGTAATAGAGGAAGCGGAAGAAGAAATTTCAAGCGATACTCTGGATTGGCTATACGAGTATTCTCCTCAATTGGGAAGACCTAAGGGAAGTGTAAAAGCGGAAAAGCCGAGAACGTTGAAATTAAAAGAGTTTTTCAGAACAGAGGTTCCGCTTCACAAGGAAGTTGATTGGCACTCTGAGGCAAAAAGAGTTTACGAAGAGATTAAGAAGGGTATTTTCAGAATAAGGAGCTTAAGAGACTTTATAGCCTTTCTCTTTGTTTATCACGAGTATGAGGATTTTGAGGTGGATTTCAGCAAGTTTCGTCTTTTCCGATTAAGCTGAAGAAGAAGTTTTTGATTTTCCACCAGGTTTCCTGCGTGAAATCAAACAGCCTTACATACCACTTTCTTTCTATTCCGAGTTCTTCCGCTTTTCTTTTCAGGTATTCAAGATACCATTCGTTATTTCTTCCGTTGTAGCAGCAAAGGGCTTTTGCGGAATTTCCGTATCTTTCAATGCATTTCTTGAGAACTTTCATTCCTTCGTATATGTTCGTGCATACGTTAAAGGGAGATTCGGGGGGTTCTTCCTCTATCAGCGGAGGGTTCGGAGGAACCGAGGGGCTGAAGGATAAATTAAAGGAGGCTACCTGGGTAAGTCCGAATCCCACGTTACACCAGCAGTATGAGGGTTTTGAACAGTCTATGTTTTTCCCTCCCCTTGACATGTGAGAAGATAGTTTCCACTCGTTTTCTATTATCCATCCTATCCATTCTTGCGTTTTGGGGTTTGTTTTCCACCTGTCCGATGTTAGTCCTCCGCAACTTCTGCAAATATCACAGGACACCGCATAAGGGTCAGCCGAACTTTCCGCCGCTATTATCAGAATTATCATTTCTTCGGGAATTCCGAGACGGTTTGCGATGTATGAAATTACCTGAGACGGAGTTCCGCTAAAATCCTTGCATTCCACGTATCCTACCTTTGTGTCAATTTCATACATGTTTTTTTTAGCCAGTTTTGTTGCAGTTTCCATTTTCCACGCTTTTGCTTCCAGAATTACCTTTTGTATTGCTTCCTTTGCAAGTTGAATGAGTCCTACGGATATACCTACTATCCCGAATATCATTGCAAGCTTAATCCAGAACATACAATAAAAAATAGATGTTCAAGAAAACATACAGGTGGAAAGACTTTGTTGAAATAATGGCTCACGATTATTACCTCTTTAACAAGCGTGTTGTGGGGGTAATGCTTTCGGAAAGGTTCTGGCGTGAGGGATTCTGTTATCAGGAAATACGAGTCTGGGGAAAGACTTGGAGGTTTCTCTTTACGGAATACAAGTATTTTCCCTTCTTCTTCACCCCCTCCAAGGTTGAAAAGTATTTAAAGGAACTTTTTTCTTTCGTTCCCGAAGGGATAATAATCAAGGACGTTTCGGAGGTTGAAGTTTTTAACAGGAAAATTCCCGCAAGGTTTCTTTCCCATCCCCTTTCGGGATACTTTGAAAACGACGAAGAGGAAGGAGTGTTCTTCAAAACAAAAAACGGCAAGGAATTTCATTTCTTGAAAGAAAAAGGAAAGGCGGTTCAAAAACCTTA
>QNXQ01000078.1 GCA_003978875.1 Aquifex sp.
CAAAAACCTCTCACCTTGAATGGTAATGAAGTAATGTACAGAGAGAGAGAGAGAGAGAGAGAGAGAGAAAAAAAATTACATAGAAACTCAGCCCACACGGACCCTAGGGTCCAAACTAGGTGGTCTGTCCTTAACCTAGAGTAAACGTTATCAAACACAAACGCAGCTAAAAGCAGGGCTTAAATTTACTTCCCGGGGTTGGTACTGGTGGTTCAGTTGATGCACTGTCGGCCCAAGTAAAACTGGAGGACCTGAGTAAGGAACTTCATGAATGGAATCTGGATGTGGTAGGGATTACAGAAACCCAGATGAGGGAGAAAGTAGAGTGGGAAACAAAGCAGTATAGGATGATAGGTAAAGGGAGGAGTAAAAACTTGAAAAAAGGAGGGGGAGTCGGTTTCCTAGTGAAACGAGGCTGAGGTATCGAGTTAGAGGAGGTGGATGTGGATAACACTGAGGTGAGTGAAGATATTATGGCGGTACGTGTAAATTACAAGAGGAATGGAACAGCAGAATATATTATTGTAATAGTGTGTTACATGTTACTGGAAGGACAAGACACACAAATGGAGAATGAAAGGAAATATGAGAAGGTTAGAGAGTGATGGCAGAAAATCAGCAAGAACAGGTGACTGTGATGGGGGACATGAATGCTCATATTGGAGTCCTAGGGGAAGAGGTGAACAGGAATGGAAATCTGCTACTGGAGTTTGCTGAGGAAAATGGTTTAGAGATACTGAATGTAACCCTAGCAGAAGGAAGGGTGACATGGGCTGACAGAATGAATGAGTCTGCAATAGATTTTATACTAGTAAATGAGAGGGCAAGGAGATATGTGAGAGATATGTGGGTGGATGAATGCGGACAGATAGATGTAATGAGTGACCACAACATGCTTGCTATGACCTATGAGTGTGGGAGAGAGGAGACAAAAACAGACTAGTAGCAAGTATACTCACTGGAAAGTGAGAGGAGTGGACTGGGAAGATTATAAAAAGGACCTTGAGAACACTGAATGGAATATGGTAAGTGGAGTAGATGAAGCAAATGACATGTTGAGTAAAAGAGTAAATGAGGTGGCAGAAAGCAGAATAGGGAAAACAAAACAGGGAAAGAAGAGAAAGCTATGTAACAGATGGTGGAATAAGGAAATTGAAAAAGCTAGGAAGGAAAGACGGGAATATAACAGAACATGCAGAAGACTGAGGATGAAGAAGCATAATAGTGATGCAGAGAGGCTTGAGTTTGAGGAAGCTTGGGAGAAGTATAGGAAAAAAACAGAAGGTGGTGAAAAAACTGATTAGGAAGGTGAGGGCAGTGATGGAAAGAGAGATGGTAGAACTAAGAGCAAAAGGGGAAGGAGTTAGGAATTGGTACAGATTCTTGAGGGGAGACATAAAAAAGGAACAGGTGAAGGTGGAAGTTAATAGTTAATGGCACAGCTGTGAGATATATGGATGAAATAAAGAAAGCAATCACAAAATTCTGGGAAAGAATTGAGGGCACGTATGAATCTGTAGAGATGAACGAGGTAAGCCTGAAAGTAAAAAGGAAGATAAATGAGTATAGGGATGAAGAGATTAGTAGAGATGAAATAACTAAATTTGTGAAAACTACACTGTTGCACAAGGGAGGGCATAAAAGCAAAAAAGAACTAAAAAATTACCGTCCCATTGCGCTGGCAGACACAATAGCCAAGGTATTTTGTGGGGGTTTGAGTGGGAGGCTGAGTGAATGTTCTGAAAGATGTAAGGTCCTGGGTGAGGAACAGAATGGCTTTAGGAAGGATTAGAGGGGGGAGGACAATATGTTTGGAGTAAATGAGGTAATAGAATGTATGAGAAAGAATGGAAGAAAGGCATACCTTGCTTTCCTAGACAATGAAAAAGCATATGACACTGTAAATTGAAGGTTACTGTGTAAGGTTTTGGAAAAGATAGGTGTGAGTGAAAAGATAGTAAGGATAATTAAAAGTATTTATGAAAATATGAGAGCAATGTACAGTTTGGGAGACACAGACAGGATGGGTGGAATGCAAAAGGGGTTAGACAAGGATGTGTGTTAATCCCCCTGTTGTTTGGTGTATATACAGAGGAGCTGGCAGTTAGGATGAGAAAGACAGGTCTAGGTATAAGAGTGGGAAATGAAAGGTTAAGTATGGTAATGTATGCAGATGATATTGTGGTGGTGAGTGAGGGCAGTGAGGAACTTCAGGAAATGCTAGGTGTAGTAACACAATGGAAAGGATTTTGGTTTGAAATTCAGCAGTGAGAAAAGCCAGGTACTAATAGTAAATATGAGTGATATAGATGAGACCTGGACCTGAAGACCAGGAGAGATGAACATCAACAGTACAAATTAATACAGATATCTAGGTATGGTTGTGGATGAGGAAGGCTCAGAAAGAACGAAAACTGAAAGAATATCAAGAGCAAATCAGCGGTTGGGAAGACTGGGAAGTATAGCAAGATGCAGAGCAAATAAGTATGAAGTTGTCAGGGGCATATGGAAGGGTATGGCTGTACCTAGTGTAATGTATGGCCTGGAGAGTATGACGTGGTCAACAAAGGATAAAAGCAAAAATGGAAGTGGTGCAGAACAGAGTGGGCAGATTAGCTTTGGGTGCAAATAGAACCAATAAGAGGTGATGGTGGATGGAGTAGTTTAGGAGAGGGTGGAAAAAGCTGTGCTACAGTATAAAGTGAGGTTGGCAAAAATGGATGACAACAGATGGGCGAGAAAGGTGTATGAATGGACCTCACAGGAGAGCAGGTGGAAAAGAGTGACTGTAAAAATTGAAAGAAAGTGTAAGCTGGAAGATTTCACTCAATCAGAAGTAATGTTATGGTTGGGTATAAATGAGTTATGTAGAAGAGTAAATGAGTGTGTACAAGAGAGAGAATGTGGAAAATGTGCACAGAGCCTGTGGGAGAAGAGCTCACTGGAGTGGTATAGGAGGAAAGCCCAGCCAAAGAGTGAATGTTTCTATGCTGGGAGTATGGGAAGTGAAGTGCTGTTCAAAGCAAGAACGAAGTCCCTTAAGGTGAACAGCAGTGTATAGATGGGCAAATGAAGGGAGTAAAACATCAGATGTGTGATAGAGTGGACAAGACAATAGAATATGTGATGTTACAGTGCACCAAGTATGAGAGGGAAAGAACATAAATGATGGAAGTAGTGAAGCAGAAGATAGGAATAAGTAAATGGAATGAGATGATAGAGGGGAGACCAAAAAGAACGATGGAATTCTTGCCAGGACTGAGCATTTTAGATAGATGGAACCATGAAACAATTAAATGTGTGAAAGTTTTCTTGGAAGGAGTATGGGAAACGAGAGTGTGGTAGGGTACAGGATAGAGCAGGCTTTAGTTCCATCTCAACCCCTTGATCCTCACTCTCTTACTCTACCAGGTCTACTGAAAAAAACTGTTTGAGGGAGAGTGCCACTACAAAGGCTGCAACTGCACCTGAAAACAGGACAGGAGCCTCCCACAACAAGACCAAGATTATCTTTACTTCCCATCATAATTAGTATAGAGGATAAGTGACTGTGACTGAAAGATTTGGTGAGTGGGGACTAGAATTTCCCTTTTACCATCAGTTACAGATGAACGCTCAGGTACTTCACAAAATTTTCCTGTCTTAGGTACCCTTCTTGTTAGTTTAAGTAGTGAAACAATTTGCTTGAATAATATTATCCCTCGAAGACTTTGATTACTTTAACCATACTGGGCTGGTGACCATGCTGTTATGCCATTAGTGTATTGCCGGTAATTTCCTTAGGTTACTGCTCTATGGGGTCGCTACATGTCTGGTGTGCCTACCGGTCACCCTGCACTGATTTACTCTCTTCGAGCCAGTCCATTAAAGTTAACATAGTCAGAAGCAAATGCAGTCAAGCAGCCAGCAAGACATCAGGTCATATAGCTTTATCATAAACCTTGTTGGAGGAGTAGTCATCAAGTCTGTTTTTAAAAGAATTTATTGTGTTACAGTGTACCACGGAAGGTGGAAACTTATTCCACTCTCTAACGACGTCATTTGTAAAGTAGAATTTAGTGCAGTCTAGTTGTATCTGTCTACGTCTTAGTTTTACTCCATTACTCCTCATTCATGATAAGTCATCCACTAAAAATAGTTTATTTGTATTAACATTCGTAAACCCTAAGTATTTTAAAACACTAAGTTTTCCTCGGAAATGACGTTTCTCAAGTGAGAACAGGTTTAGTCGTGCCAGCCTCTCCTCATAAGATTTATTATGCAAAGAAGGGATCATCTTCATGGTACTACAATGGACAGCTTCTAATTCTGCTGTCCTTAGCATGGTGAGGCGACCAAAATTGCACCGCATACCCCATGTGGGGTCTGACTAAGCTGATATATAAGGGTAGAATTATATCTTTATTCTTGAAGGAAAAGTTTCTGTTAATATAGCCCAGCATTCTATTGGCTTTACCCGCTGCGTCTTTGCATTGCTGCAAGAATTTAAGATTCGACATAAGCGTAACACCAAGATCTTTGACACATTGTACGCTTTCAAGTTTCAAGCCACACATTTCGTAATCATATTTTGGGTTTCTTGTTCCCACTTGAAGAATATGGCATTTGTTGACGTTAAAAGGCATGTTCCACCTATCAGACCATGCTGAGATTTTGAGCAAGTCTTCCTGGAGGCTTTGCCTGTCACAGTCTGAAATTACTGAGTTTCCGATTTTCGCATCTTCTGCGAATTTTGCAATAAAGTTGCTAAATCCAGCATCGATGTCATTTATGTATATTATGAATAGCACTGGTCTGAGAACAGAGCCCTGTGGGGCACCACTAGTGACAGGTGCCCAATCCGAGGCATTTTCATTGATAACGACCCTTTGCTTTCTATTGCTTAGCCAGTTTTCAATTCAATTGTGCACATTACCTGCGATCCCAAGTTGCTTGACTTTGAACATTAACTTATTATGAGGAACTATATCAAAGGCCTTTTGAAAATCAAAATACACAATGTCTAAAGATCTGGTGATATCGTGGAAGGAAAAGAGGTCATTATAAAATGTTAGC
>QNXQ01000120.1 GCA_003978875.1 Aquifex sp.
TTATTTACGAACCCGAAAGCTCCCCCGCTTTGGGAATGGGATTCAGGGTGGGCTTTTTGGGACTTCTTCACATGGAAATAGTTCAAGAGAGATTAGAGAGAGAATACGGTGTTAAGATTATCACCACAGCACCTAACGTCATATACAGAGTGAAGAAAAAGTTTACCGGCGAAGTGATTGAAGTAAGAAATCCTATGGACTTCCCCGATAATGCCGGGTTGATTGAGTATGTAGAAGAACCCTATGTTCTAGTAACGATAATTACTCCCAAGGACTATGTAGGTTCTATAATCCAGCTATGTCAGGAAAAAAGAGGAATACAGAAGAATATGACATATCTGGACACCAATACGGTTTACCTTGAGTATGAAATGCCTCTGGCGGAGATAATCGTAGACTTTCACGACAAGATTAAATCAATATCTAGGGGATTCGCTTCCTACGACTACGAGTTTATAGGTTACAGACCATCTGATTTAATTAAGCTCACAGTTTTAATAAACAAAAAGCCCGTGGATGCTCTCTCTTTCATAGTTCACGCCGATAGAGCTCAAAAGTTCGCAAGAAAAGTAGCGGAAAAGCTAAAAGAAACCATCCCGAGACAACTTTTTGAGGTTCACATACAGGTGGCAAAGGGAGGAAAAGTTATAGCGTCGGAAAGGATTAAACCCCTCAGGGCAAATGTGACTGCAAAATGCTACGGTGGAGACGTTACCAGAAAGAAAAAACTACTCGAAAACCAAAAGGAAGGTAAAAAGAGGATGAAACAGTTTGGAAAAGTTCAACTTCCGCAGGAAGCTTTCTTAAGTGTTCTTAAGGTTGAATAGTTCCTTTGCTTTTACAGCTTTAGTTATAAACTCATTTGTTGGTGTGGGAATACCACATTTTTGACCTAACTTTACAATAGCACCGTTGAGTGAATCAATTTCCGTTTTTCCCTTTTTTATATCATCCAGCATAGAAGGGTAATGCTCCGCTGTAGGAGGAATTAATCTTTCATAGAATACCCTTTTGTACTCCTCGGAATCTTTCCAAAACGTAGGTATGTTACACGCTTTTATAACTTCAAATATTTCTTCAATTACTCTATCCATTAATTCCCTTGTGTAGGGATTCTGAGCAAGACTACCGTAATTTGTCTCGAAAATAGCACCCAATGGGTTGAGGGCACTATTATAGATAATTTTATCTATCAGATACTTGTAAACATCCTCCTCATAACGGGTAGGGATTTTAGCTTTTGTAAATAAACTTGCAAGGGTTCTTAGGAAGTTTTCGTTAATTTTATTCGCAGGGTCTCCTATAACTACGTCATCGGCGGAAACTGTAATTCTTATATGTCCAGGCCTTAATACCTTTGAGCCGAATATAATACGCGAAAGAATAACCTTCCCTTCACCGTATAAATCTACCGCTTTTTCGTAGTTTCCATAGCCGTTTTGGGCTATCATAATGTAGGTATTTTTACCAACGAGAGGGTTTATTTTTTTCAGTGCCTCTTCTGTATCGTAGGATTTTACCGAGAGTATTACTATATCGGGAACAAATGGAACTTCATCTACCTTTATAAACGTGTCTACTGAAGTTTCAAAATTTCCCCATATTCCCTCAACTTTTATCCTATTTATAAGATTTCTGCGAACCAGTCCTACAGCTTCATAACCTGCATTTCTTAAGAACGCCAGATAGGCACTGCCGATTGCTCCTACACCAACTATAAGAAATTTCATATTTTTACCACACAAATAGGAAATCCGCTTCGTGAATTAGGTTTTTTATATCTTCCGAATTCATTATTCGAACATCATTAAAGGCTAACTCTGTTTTAAGAATTCCCCTATCGTGGAGAGATTCTTCTTCTGCTATAAGTGTTAGGTTAATAAACTCCAAAGTTTCCTTAAACTTTTCTAAGCTCTCTATTCCCAGTTTTTCGGGCTCCCACTTGGTGAGAAAATAAACTCCGTCTCTTATACATATGAAATAGGTTTCATTGTTTATTGCCGTAGCAGTAGCAACTCTCAAGGCTTCATGAGATTTCCAAGAAAACGGGTCTCCCTTGAGTATATGAACTACCTTCTTCATTTATAATCAATTAAAACATATAGTTTTGTCAAAATCTTTCAGCATCTGAGATAGAGAATAGGTTGAGCTACTTTCAGCCCATGGAGGAGCTTCCCTTACACCACGTTGATGTGCAGAATGGGCACAGAACATAACCTTTGCACCGAAGTCCTTTAGTTCTTCCGCATCAGGCCTAAGGAGATAGTAAACTCCGTTGCCGGATAGAAAAATCACCACCTCATGACCCTTCTCGCAGAGTTTCTTAGTTAAGTTCCTTACAGTATTGTAATCCTTGGCATACGGAACACTTGTAATAAAAAGCAGAACTTTCATTTCACCTTCTTAATTATAATCTCCCAGAGATTGTTTCCTATCTGATTTACAGCTATAACTTCCTGTCCCTCCTCTTTCATACTCTTTGGAACACTCTCTGCGGAGGGTGGATAATCAACTATGACCCTTAAAATCTGCCCAGGTTCCATAGTTTCTAGAGCGAGCTTGCTCTTTACAAAAGTAAACGGACATACTTCTCCTCTTATATCAAGCTCTTTATCAATTTTTATGTCCATAAAACTTAAATTTACATCTCCTTGGGTAAAATAATCAATTATGAAAGTTCCCTATTCCTGGCTATCGGAATTCGTTCACTTGGGCGACATCACTCCAGAAGAAATAGCGGAAACCCTCTCCCTGCGTAGCGTGGAAGCTACAGTTGAAACTTTCGGTATAGAACTTGAAGGTGTAGTTTATGGAAAGGTTGTTGAAGTAAAGGAGCACCCTACACAAAAAAAACTGTTAATTACAAAAGTTCAAATTGGAGAACATACGTTTATAGATGTAGTAACCGCAGATAAGACTGTTATTGAGGGAGACGGAGTAATAGTAGCTCTTCCTAATTCTAAAGTAGGTGAAATAACTATAAAGGAGAAAAAATTTGACGGCGTAGTTTCTCAAGGTATGCTCCTTTCCGCACAAGATTTAGGTCTGGAGGAAAAAAGTGAAGGAGTGTTAAAAATAAAGGAGAATTTTATACCCGGAACAGATGCAAAAGAAATTCTCGGCTTCGGAGAAAAAATCATAGAGATAGATATAACTCCTAACAGAGGCGATATGCTCTCTATAAGAGGTGTAGCAAGAGACTTAAGTGCTATATTCAGATTACTAAAGAAAAACCCAGAAGAGCCGAAGTTTGACGAGCAGGAAAGCATTTCCATCGATATAGAGGATACGGATTGCAAAAGGTATAGAGGGATAATAATTGAAGGAATAAAGGTAGAAGATTCTCCTTTGGAGATAAAAAAACGACTCTGGCAGTGTGGTATCAAAACCATAAATAACGTCGTAGATATAACCAACTACGTAATGTTAAGGGACGGTCAACCGCTTCACGCTTTCGACCTTTCAAAGGTGGAGGAAGGTATAGTGGTAAGGAGTGCTAAAAGAGGTGAAAAGCTCATTACCTTAGATGGTGAAGAAAAAGAACTCGATGAAGATATTTTAGTGATAGCCGATAAGATAAAACCTCTCGCGATAGCGGGAGTAATAGGCGGTTTGGAAAGTGGGATAAAGGAAAATACAGAAACCATACTTCTTGAGAGCGCATACTTTAATCCCTATAGGATAAGGAAGTCCGCAAAAAAGTTGGGAATTCAAACGGAAAGTTCCTATAGATTTGAACGGAATGTTGATATTGAAAGGGTCAGCAGAGCCCAAGATTACGCCGCGTATCTCATCCTCAAGTATGCAGGAGGAAGCATAAAAGCGGTAAAGGATGTCTATCCCGAGAAATATCAGCCGAAAAAGGTATTCCTTTCTCAGGGTAAGTACATAAAGTACGCTGGAGAGCCCTATAAGAACGAAGAAGTAGCGGAAATACTCAGTGCCCTTGAAATTCCGCACGAAATTATGCGTTGCGGAGTAGAAGTTTTCGTTCCTTCACATAGGAGCTTCGACCTAAGCAGAGATGTAGACATTATAGAAGAGATAATGAGAGTTAAGGGCTA
Organism: Aquifex sp.; assembly: GCA_003978875.1. Classification (GTDB taxonomy): domain Bacteria; phylum Aquificota; class Aquificia; order Aquificales; family Aquificaceae; genus Aquifex. Next base: position 4,065 of record QNXQ01000120.1, read on the forward strand.
CGACTACTACGAATCCGAAACTTTAAAACTTCCTTCTTTAGCAAAACTGTGGAAAGACTACGAATCCGAAATAAAGAAATATTTAAGGTCAAAGGGACTTTACGAGGTTATTAACTTTTCCTTTGAAGATGAAAAACTGTATCAAATACTCGGAATACCTTTACCGGACCTTGAAGTGATAAATCCTCTCAATCCTACGCAAAAATACATGAGAAATACACTTATTACTTCTTTACTCAGAACTGCCGCTTACAACGATAGAAACTACAATTACGACCAAGCTATATTCGAAATAGGCAAGGTCTTTTCTAAAGAAGGGGAAAAAAGGAGATTGGGATTACTCATTAAGGGAAATAAACCTTCAACCTTGAAGGAAGAAGAGTGGAACCCTTATGAAGTTTCCGAAATAATAGCAGGAATATTCAATCTTCTGGGTTTAGAAGCTGAATTCAGAAACTCTACTCACGGATTTTTCCACCCTTACGTTCAAGCGGATATATACTTAAAGGATGAACCTGTAGGATATTTCGGTAAACTTCATCCCGAATTAGCTAAAAGTTTAGAACTAAAAGGAGAACCGTTCATAGCGGAATTGGATATTGAAAAAATCCTTCAATATAAGGAATTACCTGCCTACAGGCATGTATCGAAGTTCCCGCCCGCAATGAGGGATATAGCCCTCGTAATGGACAAAGAATTTAATGTGAATAAATTATTAAATGACATTAAGTCGCAAATAGGTAATCTCTTAGAAGAGGTTAAGGTTTTTGACGTATACACAGGTGAAAAGGTAGGGGAAGGCAAGAAGAGTGTTGCAATAAGGCTGGTTCTAAGAAGTGGTGAAGGAAGTTTGAAAGACGAAGAAGTTAACGAACTGGTAGATAGATTGGTTAAGAATT
>QNXQ01000200.1 GCA_003978875.1 Aquifex sp.
CTCACCAGACAGCAGAGCGAACAGACCTCAGCCGCGCGCTCCTCCACCTGTGGACTTTGTCCCTGAATCGGGCTGTGAAACGAGACTTAGTCTACGTTATAGAGGAGGATTTTCGCCTGTTTTTAGGCAGTTCTGTCCACTTTGTGGACTTTGTCTCAGAACGCATTCTGCACTGGGGTTAGCGCGGGACTCTGTCTCTGTTGCTGGAGAATGTTTTTTGCTGACTTTGTCAGTTTTGTGGACGTTGTTGGACTTCAACTTTTTTCGCCCATTTAGTGTGACTCCGAGCTCGGTACGAAGCCGGTCCCTGAAGGTCTGTCGTTTAGGACAGTCCCTGAGGGGGGCCCCTTAGAAGGGGCTGGTCATAGGAAGACCGGAGTCAAGGGCCATAGGGAAGCTGATAGATAGGAATAAGACCCGCAAGGGGCAGTGGCTGGATTTAGGCTTACATTCCAGCTGCTGTAGGAAGTATGATACACTATGGCAAGAATAAAAATAAAATGTAGGCCCAACACCAAAGAACAAAAACTTAAACTGATATAAATACTGAGCACTAAAGACATCGAGATCAGTAGGATCCTCACTACTTATGATGGATTTGCCGTTCTTACGCTCAATGAACACCATGCAGACTGCATCTTCAATGCTGACACCAAAAGCGATCTTGAATCACAAGGCTTTAATGCTATCATGCCACCCGAACTTAAAGTTAAAAAGAGCGTCATTCTTCCAAGAGTAGATGACATCATATATGAGAAACATATAATAGACATCGGGGAAGAACTCCAAAAACAAAACCCCTGGATTGGTGAGGAAATTGTAGACATCTATAAGTTTCCAAAGTCCCCAACATTAAAAATCACTTTTTCTCAAACAACCTTAGCACTAAAATGTACAGAGAAAGGTATCAAGGCATTTAGCATCAGTGTTCCACCACATGAGATAAAACAGGAGACCTATGTTCCAATAAAATGCTGCATGAAGTGCTACTCTCTAGAAACGCACTTCACAAGTGAATGCCCTATGCCCAGAGAATATAAAATATGCTCAGAATGTAGCGAAGAGGGACATGTATGGCACCAATGCCAAAATACCACAAAAAAATGCCTTAATTGTAATGAAGACCACAGTTCAATGGCAATGAAGTGTGGCAAAAGGAAAGAAATATTGAAAGAAAAAAGGAACCAAATAACTGAAAGGCAGAAGATGAATTACGCCACTATTAGCCAGATCACACCTTCTGCCACTACAATGCCAAACTTTCAAACACCAACAGTAACAAAGGAAGAGTTATTAAAAATTCATATCTGTGTCGCCCATGCACAAAATAAAGATCAAATAACACCAGGTACATATAAATCTGAATTAAATAAAATGCTAAAAGTAAACAACCTTCCAACCATAATAATCCCAGAAGAGCCTGACACAACCACTAACGTTACACAGGGTCAACAAGTTGTAGGAGCAATGGCTATGGATGCAAATGATTCAGAATCAAAGCCTCAAGCAAGAACACCCAAATTAAGTAGACATAGTAGCACAGGGTCTCTTATAGAAAAAACTCTAGATGCTAGCGAAATAGGGCTATAATTTTATACCACCAAAGAAAGAGGCTGGCCCAAGCATTTTTCCACTACAGATCTAATTACAGGAATACAAAATAACAAGTATAAATGGAAATACACAGGAAGTAAATATACAGAGGAACAGATACTAAGGAAAACTCGCAGAGGGGAAATCAATTTAAGCAGTTCCAGCTGTTGGCTTATAGTAGAGAATGATGAATTCAGAAAGATCAGACCAGGATTAAATCAGGACCGTTCTCCACTTGATAACAGAGATCCGCGCCGGAACAAACCACCCTTTAATTCAACTACAAACTAAAAATTATTCAACATAATGTCCTAAACTGGAAAACTAACAAACAGTCACTAATACCTAATTACATATCCAATAACCCTGACCTTATTCTACTCAATAGCCACGGCGTAAAATCTAATGAAGAACTAAAAATACCAGGTTATAAAATCTATAAAATCAATTACAGCGAGACTTTATCAGATGGTTCTGCAATTGCAGTCAAACATGACATTAAACATAAACTCTACGACGATTTCGATACTGATTTCCTGGCAGTAGAAATCGAAACAAGCCTAGGTCCCATAGTAATAGCCACCACATACTTACCTCCCAGACGACCCTTTCTCCCATATACTGACATGCACAGGCTCTTAAGTAACTCCATTCCGACTTATATCATGGGAGACTTCAATGGAAGGCACACTAGTTTTGGCAACAGAGAAAACAATACTGTTGGAAAAAGTTTACTAAACCTTATTAATCAAGGAAAAATGATCCATCTGGGCCCACATTTCCCAACATTCATTTCCCATAACTCAAAAACAAATCCAGATAAAATCTTTGCAAACAAACATCATTATTTAAATTGCATCTGCGAACCAGGGGAAATTACAACTTCTGATCATTTACCAGTAATTTTTAAACTTTCTACAATGCCATTTATAAAGGAGAAACAAAAAGCTTATAAAACACACAAAGCCGACTGGGACCTATTCCAATATAAACTAGACTCCCAAATAAATGTTATGAACTTTGAGGGTAACACAGTAGAACAACTAGAAAATGCAACCCTGAGATGGATAAAAAATATTAAGAACGCAATGGATGTAGCCATTCCCAAATCAAGTTACCAATACACATATCAATTAAAAACAACACCAGAAATTAAATATCTAGAAAACCAGCATAAAAGCTTAATGGAATTTGCAGAACATTTTGGGTGGACTATGCAAACTTATAGAGAACATCAAAGAATTAAAACAAAATTAAGAGAGCGATGTAAAGAAGCATATAATAAGAATTGGGAGGATAAAATTAACTATATATCAGATAACAGCAAAAATAGTAAAGATTTCTGGAATAAAATCAAAATATTAAAGGGCAAAAACACAACTAACATTAAGTATATGAAAGACAAAGACGGAAATAAATATTTCACGGACAAAGAAAAATGTAATTTAATGGAAAAAACGTGGAAAGATGTTTTTAGAATTACAGACGAGGAAGAAAATAACTTTGATAAAAACCACTCTGAGCACATTGATCGATATATAAATATAAATAACAACAGAGTTAAGTCATACCCTACAGTTGATATTAACAGAATAAATACCGAAAATTATCACACGAGAGAAATAACATTAGAGGAAATAAAAACTTTTATCAAACGATCAAAGAAGAAAACTCCTGGCTCTACTAAAATTAATAAAGTGATATTAGAAAAATGCACAGAAAAGACATTAGAACAACTAAAAAATATATTCAACGCATGTTTATCTGTTGGATATTTCCCAAACTGTTTTAAAGAGGCAACTATCAAATTCATACCTAAAAAAGATAAAAATCTTACAAACCCAATAAATTATCGCCCAATTTCATTACTCGAGGTACCTGGCAAGATATTCGAAAGATTAATACAGTCAAGACTAAACACCTTTTTAACTGAAAACAATATTTTAAAAGAAAGACAGCACGGATTTAGAACTTATAAAGGAACACACACCGCAATTACAACAACATACGAAACGATTGCTAACGCTCTAGCTGAAAAGAAACAAGTATATATGGTCCTCAGAGATGTGGCTAAAGCCTTTGATAAAGTTTGGCATAATGGTCTCAAATATAAATTACTAAGACTAGGACTACCTGATATATTGGAAAAAATTTTGTGCAACTTCTTGGACAACAGAAAGGCGAAAATAAACTTCGGAAATGAATTCAGTAAAGACATAAATCTTCTAAGTGGTGTTCCTCAGGGAAGCGTATTATCACCAACGCTGTACACACTATTCACCAATGACCTACCCTTTCCTGAATATGGCTGCTTAGACACCATGTACGCCGATGATGTGACGCAAGTAATAACTTCACCAAGTAAATCGAAGCTAATGATGAAGGTAAAGGTAGAACGTGAAATTGAAAGAATAAGTAAATTTGAGAGAAAGTGGAAGATTAAAACCAGTGAAGAAAAATTTAAGATAATACCTATAGCACAACTTAAAACAAAGAAAATCAACGTAAATGGCAAAGAAATAGAAACTAGTAAAGCAGGAAAACTTCTCGGGTTAAATATAACATCACATGGATTTGTTAATCACATCAGAAAAACAATAAATAAAGGAAATGGAATTTTATCACAATTAAGAAGATTTAGTAATTTAACCCCGAAAATAAAAACAACGTTAATTAAAACTCTTTTAATACCGGTAATTACTTACCCCTCAATACCAATTTGCATGGCCTCACTATCTCAAAAAAGAAAAATGCAAACTATCTTAAATAAAGCATTGAGATTCATTCACTGCAACGAACAAGAGCGATTGAATTCATTTCACTTACACATTAAATATAACATCACTCCCTTAAATATAATTAATTATAATAAGGCGCTAAATACATGGGAAACCTTAAAAATAAGTGAAAATGAACAGTACAATATGCTAATAATTCCGAACAATAATACACACACTTGGTTCCCAAAAAGCAGCAAAATAATTACGATGGAGCCACCGCAGGCGATCATCACATAAAACAACTTCAGCTGTCCTCAACAGACTATTACTAGTACTGCTTCTGAGAGGGAACCTTATCCGCATCCTTACTCTTATCCTTCGTGAGGGTGCTGTCATGGATGGGCGTTCTTGATGTACTGGTGAGGTCACGGACCCTAAGGTAAATGGGAATCAAAATCCCTATTCACAGAAACCCCCAGAAGCGACAGCGTCCCCATCCTACCCCTAGACTGTTTTTACTAACAAACTAACTAAACTAACTTCGACTTTAACTAATATATACCTA
>QNXQ01000166.1 GCA_003978875.1 Aquifex sp.
CTGTAAGGCAAAGAGTTGAAGGACTGTTTTCAAAAGTAAGATTCTTAGAATTGAGTGGCTGGAGAAATTTTATTTGTTTGCTTGTTTACCTCTCCGCTTTAGGTGTCGCTTCCTTTATTTCCACTTAATTTCTCACCCAGCGTATAGAAAAAATAATATATTAACAATTCAGCTTTATCAGTATTGCGAAAAAGTTCTCCTTCTAATTTTATACAAAAAGGGGATGGTAAGGAAAAAAGAAGGAGGCGGCCTCTACAACCCTATTGGGAGTTTCCTCCTTTGTTTTCTTCTTTATTTTCTTCGGAAGAGGAAGATACTTCAACTTTTTGCTTATCAGCTTCTTCTTTGGGAAGGAAAATAAACTCCCCATCTCTGTAATCTATTATTACAGTCATTCCATCTTTTACCTCTCTTCTGATTATCTTATCTGCAAGAGGAGTTTCTATATACTTTTGAATTGTTCTTTTAAGAGGTCTTGCACCGAATGCAGGGTCGTATCCTCTCCTTACAAGCTCTTTTTTAGCTTCTTCCGTAAGTTCTATTTTGATATTTCTCTCCGCTAATCTCTTGTTCACATTGGCAATTAGCAGGTCTATGATTTTGGAAAGCTCTCTCATGGTAAGAGGTTTGAACACAATTATTTCATCTATTCTGTTTATGAACTCCGGTCTCATGTATAGTTTCAGTTCTTCCATAACTTTCTCTTTAGCCTTCTCAAATTCTCTGTTTAGTGTTTCCTCATCTGCATCCACAGGAATATTTAACAGGTATTGTGAACCTATATTTGAAGTCATGATAATCACTGTATTTCTAAAGTCTACAGTCCTTCCATGGGAATCCGTTAACCTTCCATCGTCAAGTACTTGGAGGAATAAATCCAGAACTCTTGGATGAGCCTTTTCAATTTCGTCTAAGAGTATTACTGAATAGGGTTTTCTCCTTACCGCTTCGGTGAGCTTTCCTCCTTCTTCATATCCAACGTATCCGGGAGGAGCACCTATCAGTTTAGCAACTGAGTGTTCCTCTTTAAACTCTGACATGTCTAACCTTATCAAAGCGTCCTCATCTCCGAAAAGCAATTCTGCCAAAGCTTTGGAAAGTTCGGTTTTACCTACACCTGTTGGGCCTAAGAACAAGAAGCTTGCTATCGGCCTTTTGGGGTCTTTAAGTCCTGCTCTTGCCCTTCTTACCGCTTCTGCTACCGCTTTAACCGCATGTTCTTGGTCTACAACTCTTTTATGGAGTTCTTCTTCCAATTTTAGAAGTTTTTCCATTTCCTCTTCTTTTAGTCTGGATACAGGTATTCCAGTCCATTCGGAAACCACTTCAGCTACATCGTCCCAGGTAACTACAAGCTCTTTAGATTTTTGATTTTCAAGAGCTTTTAGTTCCTTTTCGAGTTTTATCTTTTCAATTTTCAATTCAGCCTCTTTCTCGTAATCACCCTTCTCTGCAGTTTCTCTAATTTTTTCATCAAGTTCATCTATTTTCTTCTTAATTTCGTTGATTTTTGCTTCTACACTGCCATGCTTCTGTGTAAGCTTCTGTTTTTCCTTTTCCAGCTCAGCTTTTTTAATCTTAAGTTGAGCTTCCCTTTCGTAATCTCCTTTAAGGTTTGCCTCTATGATTTCTTCCTCAAGAGCTTTAATCTTCCTTTCGATTTCCTGAATTTCAGGAGGAGTTCCTATTACCTTCAGTTTCTTTCTGGCTGCAGCTTGGTCTAATGCATCAATGGCTTTGTCGGGAAGTCTTCTGAAAGTAACGTATCTTTTTGTAAGTTTAACGGCGGCTTCTATAGCCTCGTCGGATATTTTTACTTTATGGTACTGTTCTAGCTTAGGTCTTAAACCTTTCAGTATTTCTATGGTTTGTTCCTCTGTAGGTTCTTCTACAAATACAGGTTGAAATCTTCTTTCGAGAGCAGGGTCTTTTTCTATATACTTCCTATATTCGTCTACTGTAGTTGCTCCTATTACTCTTATCTCTCCTCTTGCAAGAGCAGGCTTCATTATATTCGCTGCATCTACTGCACCTTCCGCAGCTCCTGCACCTATTACAGTATGAATTTCATCTATGAAAAGTATTACATTTCCTTTTTCCTTAACTTCATCCAGCAAAGCTTTTAACCTTTCTTCAAACTCACCTCTGTACTTAGAACCTGCAAGTAGAGAAGCCATATCTATGGACCATATCTCCTTATCTTGGAGTTCGGGAGGAACTTCCTTATTTACTATTCTTTGAGCAAGCCCTTCTACTATTGCCGTCTTTCCTACTCCAGGGTCTCCGACAAGGACGGGATTGTTCTTCGTTCTTCTCAGGAGTATTTCTATAACTTGGTTTATTTCCCTTTCTCTTCCTATTACTGGGTCAAGTTTACCTTGCCTTGCAAGTTCGTTTAGGTTTACACCGAACCTTTCAAGAGGAGACTTTTCTTCTTCTTTAAGTTCTTGTGTAACATCTTTCTTCATTTCTTTTTCACCTCCTAAAACTTGATTTATTAACTTACCAGCAATAGTATCTTTAGCTTCAATTAAGGCACCTGCTACATGGGAAGGATTAACCTGAGACTCACCCTCGGAAATAGCTTTATCTTGAGCTTTTTCTAAAACCTGCATTAAATACTCGCTGTAGTCAAAAGTTGGTTTTTTCCCGAAAACCTTTTCCGCAATTTTGTCCGTTATTCTGTCGGGAGAAATTCCCAGTTCCTTTACTTGTTCTATGAGTGGAGATTTCTCCAATGCCTTCCTGATTAAACCGTCTATAGAGAGTTTATTTTCAAGAAAAGCTTTCACATCTTCGGAGGAGAATACCGTACTTAAACTTCTTTCCACTTGTTCTAATTGTCTTCTTATACTTTTTTCTGCAGATTCAAGTTGTCTTAGTTCAAGCTCTAAAGTTTCCAAGGTCCACCAATCTCCGTATCTCTTTGCGTAATCTATTTCCTTAAGGAGTTTCTCTTTTGCCCTTTTTATTTTGGAAAGTTCTGACTGTATGTTTCCGATATTGGACTTAACTTCCATTATTTGAGTTCTCAGATTTATAAGATTTTGAGCTTCTGTTTCAACCGCTTTCTCAAGCTGAGAACGTAGGTTTTCTAAGTATTCTCTTACCCTTCTTAGAAATTCTTTTCTGTCTATGCCTTTTTTTTCTATGAATTTGGAAAGTGGAGATTTTTCATCCAGTAAAAATGCTATCAAAAGGTGGTCGGTGTCCACCTTCGTATCCTTGGATTCTTTTGCAATTTCTTTAGCTTTTTCCAGATATTCCAAGGACTTTGCGGAAAACAGATTTTCACTTATCATCCTGTACCTCCCTTGTGTTTTATTGCTTATATAATATTTCTTGAGTATATTTTTGTCAAGTTTGAAGCGGTAAAATTTCCTAAAATAATTTCTTATGCTTACAGACCTTGGAAATTTCAAAAGAACTAAGTACTGTGGAGAGGTTTCACTCAGTGATGTAGGAAAAACCCTCAATCTCGCCGGATGGGTTCACAGGAAAAGACATCACGGTGGAGTCATATTCATTGACTTAAGGGATAGGGAGGGAATAGTTCAGATAGTAGTTGAAGAAAAGAACAATCCCGAAGTTTATGAAATTGCCGATAAATTGAAATCCGAATACGTTATCGGAGTGGTAGGAAAGGTAAGAAAAAGACCAGAGGGAACGGAAAATCCTAAGTTAAAAACGGGATACGTTGAGGTGGTTGCTGAAAAAATCCTTGTGTTCAATACATCCGAACCTTTACCCTTCCCAGTCGAAGAAGAAACTCCTGTATCGGAGGAGACAAAACTTAAATACAGGTTCATAGACTTAAGAAGGGAGAATATGAAAAACAACCTCATATTCAGACACAGGGTTTACCAAATTACGAGGAATTTCTTTACCGAAGAGGGTTTCATAGAAATAGAAACTCCTTTTCTTACAAAATCTACACCCGAAGGTGCAAGGGATTTTCTCGTGCCTTCAAGGCTACACCCGGGCAAATTTTACGCCCTGCCACAATCTCCTCAACTCTTCAAACAAATTTTAATGGTGGCAGGTTTTGATAAGTATTTCCAGATAGTAAAGTGCTTCAGAGATGAAGACTTAAGGGCTGATAGGCAACCTGAATTTACCCAAATAGATTTTGAGATGTCCTTTGTAAGAGAAGAAGATGTAATGGATATCGCTGAAAGGCTTATAGCTAAACTGTTTAAGGAACTACTGGGAGTAGAATTGAAAACTCCTTTTGAAAGGATTTCATACAAGGAAGCTATGGAAAAATACGGAACAGATAAACCTGATAGACGTTTTGGATTGGAACTTATTGAGCTTACGGACATTTTTAAAAATACAGAATTTAAAGTGTTCAAGGCGGTGATAGAGAACGGTGGCGTTGTAAAAGCTATAAACTTTAAAAACTCAAATCTTTCAAGAAAAGAAATAGATGAACTCACTAAGTACGTTCAAAGTCTCGGTGCTAAAGGGCTTGCTTGGATAAAAGTAGAAGAAAACAAACTTACCTCTCCGATAGTTAAGTTCTTCTCGGAAGAGGAAACCAAGAAGCTCTTGGAAAGAACTCAGGCACAGCCTGGAGACGTAATCCTCTTCTCCGCGGATAAAAAAGAAATGGTGTATAAAATCCTTGGAAATCTTAGATTACATTTAGGGAAAAAATACGGTCTTATAGATGAAAATAAATGGGATATTTTCTGGGTTGTAGACTTTCCTTTAATGGAGTGGGATGAAGAGGAAGGAAGATTTGTATCGTTGCACCATCCGTTTACTATGCCCAAAGAGGAAGACATCTCGCTATTGAAGGAAGCTTTAGAAACTGATGACTTCGAAAAGAAAAAGGAATTAGTTCACTCGGTAAGAGCCCGTG
>QNXQ01000147.1 GCA_003978875.1 Aquifex sp.
ACGATGGGATCTTTCATATTCTGTACGTAATCTTAAAATATAATATAGCTTCTGCCGAGGGGGTATGGCGGAACTGGCAGACGCAGCGGACTTAAAATCCGCGGGCCGCAAGGCCGTCCGGGTTCGACTCCCGGTACCCCCATGAGAATAAAATGAAAACGATAGAAGAAGGAAGAGCTAAAATTCTCATTCCTGAGATCAGAGAAATCGTTTCCTCCGATATGCCTGTTTTCTACAATCCGAAAATGAGAGTAAACAGAGATTTAGCCGTTCTCGGACTGGAGTATCTTTGTAAAAAACTGGAAAGACCTCTAAAGATTGCAGACCCACTGTCAGCTAGCGGTATAAGGGCTTTAAGATTCCTGTTGGAAACTTCCTGTGTTGAAAAAGCCTTTGCAAACGATATCAGTTCCAAAGCGGTGCAGTTAATGGAAGAAAATTTCAGGTTAAATGATATTCCGAAAGAAAGATATGAAATCCACAGAATGGAGGCAAATTTTTTCCTCAGAAAAGAGTGGGGATTTGGATTTGATTACGTTGACCTTGACCCATTCGGTACTCCTGTTCCCTTTATCGAAAGCGTAGCCCTTTCTATGAAACGTGGAGGAATTTTGAGTCTTACGGCAACTGATACAGCACCCTTATCGGGTACATACCCAAAAACCTGTATGCGTAGATATATGGCAAGACCTATCAGAAATGAATTTAAACACGAAGTAGGAATAAGAATTCTTATAAAGAAGGTAATAGAACTTGCTGCCCAGTACGATATAGCTATGATACCTATCTTTGCCTATTCACACCTTCACTACTTTAAACTTTTCTTCGTAAAAGAAAGAGGAGTTGAAAGAGTAGATAAGTTAATAGAACAATTTGGGTATATTCAGTACTGTTTTAATTGCATGAATAGGGAAACGGTAAAGGACTTGTACCAGCTTAGAGAAAAATGTCCATATTGCGGTTCAAAATACCACATAGGTGGTCCTCTGTGGATAGGAAAACTGTGGGATGAAGAATTTACAAATTTCCTATACGAAGAAGCATCGAAGAGAGAAGAGATATCTAAGGAAACCAAAAGGATTCTTAAGCTCATAAGGGAAGAATCCCAGTTGCAAACCGTAGGGTTTTACGTTCTTTCAAAGCTTGCAGAAAAGGTAAAATTACCTACACAACCACCTATAAGAATAGCCGTAAAATTCTTCAATGGAGCCAGAACCCATTTTGTCGGAGATGGCTTCAGAACAAATCTTTCTTTTGAGGAAGTAATGAATAAAATGGAAGAGTTAAAAGTAAAACAAATAGAATTTCTTAAAAGAAAACAACAGAGGAGTGTAGAACAAGAAGGAGAAGAAAATAAAACTGAAGATTTATAATTATGACACCTTGAAAAAAGCTTTAAATGCGTTTAAACTAAAATTCCCTCAGGAGGTAAGGAAGAATGCCAAATACAAGGCAAGCTAAAAAGAGAATGAAAAGAGATGCAAAGAGAAGACTTAGAAACAGGTATCACCTATCCAGAATGAGAACTTATATAAGGAATTTCAGAAGAATGATAGAAAACGGTGAGATTGAAAAGGCTAAAGAGTATATAAACGAAGTAATTAGTGTAATTTATCACACAGCTTCAAAAGGTGTAATCCATAAAAATGAAGCGGCGAGGAGAGCTTCGAGGGTTTACAAACTATTAAATAAAGCTATTCAACAACAACAACAACAAACACAAGCTTAAAATCTCCTTGTTCCTCTCCTTTAAATACCCTTTCCTTTATTACAGTTAATTTACTAAAGTTCGAATGCTTATCTTAATTAATATTTCACATCAGAAAAATCTACGTAAGAGTCTTCTAAGCTTTGGTATTCATCTTCAAGATTTGATAAAAATTTTAGTTCAATAAAATCATCACAGAAATCATTCTCCTCTAAACAGGTAATTTCATCAAATAAACCACTATTTTCGAGCATATACACGAGTTTTTTTGTCATATTTACTCCTCCTAAAAGTTTTTTCTAGAATTTAATATAGATTTTGTGGATTATTTTGCAAATTTAAAATAATTTTTTGGAAGTATTAAAACAAAGTTTTAAAAAGTTTTATAAGAGAAAATGAGGTTAAAACTCTATAACTTTTCCGGGATTGAAAAGATTTTTTGGGTCAAACAGTTTTTTAATTCCTTTTAAAATTTCATAACCAGTTTCTCCAAACTGCCACTTCAGGAACTTTCTTTTAGTAAGTCCTACTCCGTGCTCTCCGGTAATTGAGCCGTGATAACTTAGAGCAAGTTCAAATACTTCATCTACTGCTCTTTCCGCCTTTTCTTCTTCCTCTCTATTTGATTTGTCATAAAGGAAATTTACGTGAAGATTTCCATCACCTATATGGCCAAAAACTACCATGAGAAGTCCATACTTTTTCGCTATTTCCCTGAGTTTTGGTAGAGCTTCTGGTAGGTATATTCTGGGAAAGACTATATCCTCATTTATCTTTCCTGTTTTGAGATTTCCAAGAGCGGGACCCAAATTTTTACGAGCCGTCCAAAGTTTTTGAGCTTCTTCTTCACTTTTTGCAACTTGAACCTTAGCTCCCAACTGCTGAAGTATTATTCCCACTTCTGCTATTTCCTCCTTAACAGCATTTGGATGTCCATCTACTTCTATAAGGAGTAAAGCCTCGGCATCCTTTGGAAGTCCTACAGGTTTAAAGTCTTCCACAGCTCTTATAGCATATCTGTCCATAAACTCTAATGCCGATGGAAAAATTCCAGATGTAAGTATTTTGCTGACAGCTTTACCAACCGTCTCAAGATTATCAAAAATAGCAAGAGCTGTCATTCGGGCTTTGGGTTTAGGTATAAGCTTGAGAGTTATTTCGGTAAACAGTCCCAGTGTTCCTTCAGAACCAACTAAAAGTTTAGTAATATCGTATCCTGCGACATCCTTAAGAACAGTACTGCCTGTTCTTATAACCTTTCCTTCCTTTATTACGGTTTCCAGTCCGAGAACGTATTCACGTGTAACTCCGTATTTGAGACATCTCGGGCCTCCCGCATTCTCCGCAACATTTCCACCGATGGTGGAGTATTTAAATGAAGAAGGGTCGGGTGGATAAAACAGTCCCAGTTTTTCAACATACTCTTGAAACTGATAGGTTATTACTCCCGGTTGAACCGTAGCAGTTGCATTATCAACATCTACTGTGAACTTATCCATTCTCTCAAAGGAAACAACTATACCTTCCTCTTTAGTGGGAACAGCTCCACCTGTAAGTCCAGAACCTGCACCTCTTGGGAATATAGGTATATTTTCTTCATAACAAACTTCAACTAGCTTCTTTACATCTTCCTTGTTTTCTGGAAAAACCACCGCGGATGGCATTTTCCTTTCTATAGGAATAGGAGTTGCATCGTAAGAATAGAGTTTTCTTTCTACTATGGAATCCTTTACTTTATTTTCACCTAAAACTTTTTTAAGTTTTTCCAACTTGTCGGTAGCTATTACTTCCATGGAAATAATATATAAGGAAAAAAAAGCCGATATGTAGGATGTTTCTCACTTAACCACTATGTTGACAAGTCTTCCTTTGATATAAATGAACTTTTTGATTTCTTTGTCTTGAGTCCACTTCTTTATTTTTTCGTCGGATAGAGCTATTGATTTTACAGTTTCCTCGTCTGCGTCTGCGGGAATCTTTATCTTGGCTCTCACCTTTCCATTTACCTGAACGGGAATTTCCACTTCCTCAAGTTTTACAGCTTCCTCATCGGGTTCAGGTATAGGCTGATTTACTATAAAACCTTTATTACCGAGAATTTCCCAAACTTCCTCGGCTATATGAGGTGTTATGGGAGAAAGGAGTAGTGTCATAACTTCTATTCCTTCCTTTAACACTTTGTATTCTAGTTCAGTTTCAGGTTTAAACTTTTGAAGTGTATTTAGTAATTTCATTATCCTTGCTATGGCGGTGTTGAATTGATATCTTTCTTCAAAATCCCTCCTGTAATCTATTATTGTTTGATGAATTTCCCTTCTAACTTCTTTTGCTTTTCCGCTTACATTTCTCAGTTCTTCTCTGGTATAGGATAGGTCTTTTATTTTTTCGAGATAGGTATTCACAAAGTTCCAGTATCTTTGAAGAAATCTATACGCTCCTTGAATACCTTCGTCTGTCCATTCAAAATCTTGTTCCGGAGGTGCAGCAAACAGTATATACAGTCTTACTGTATCAGCTCCATACTTCTCAACAGCTTCTTCAGGGTCTACCACATTTGCCTTAGACTTGGACATTTTTGCGCTTTCACCGATTTCCTTCTCAAGAAACTTTATAAGCTTTTCCTCTTTAAATCCTAATTTTTCAAGGAGAAATATAGCATTGTCTCCTATTGATATTTTGTTCTCCTGGAGGAAATCCTTTATTTTCATTACTTGAATTATTATCGCACAATCAATTATAAGATGTGTTTATATCCTTACTTATGGAAAAATCAATCAAAAGGTGTTAAAAAGAATAACGAGAGAGGCACTGGGGGAGAGGAAGTTATAATTCTTCCCTCCTCTGAGAGGGAAGAGGATGTTATTATTCTCCTCCGTGCCTCTCTCGAAAAAGAAAGCAAAGAAGAAGAAATAAAAAAGCTTTTTGAAAATGTAGAGCCTGAAGAACCCGAATTTTGTCCTTACTGTGGTCAAGAATTAGAGTGTAGCGATGGATTTGTAAGGTGCTGGGATTGTGGAATTATCTTTCATGAATGTGAAAAAACTATCGATGAACAACTTGAGGATTGCCTTGAGGAAGG
>QNXQ01000123.1 GCA_003978875.1 Aquifex sp.
AGATTTTCTTTTTGCAAGTGGATTAGGAATTTTAGCGGTAAGTGTGCCTAAAGGTGTAATATTCGGGGAGGCACGGGGGAACAGGGTTGTAGTGGTAGGGGGAGGGTATGGGGGCATTACAGTAGCAAAATATGTGAAAAAGCTTGTTCCAGAATCGGAAGTCTTCCTTATAGAAAGGAATCCTATGTTTGTTTCCTGTCCTCTAAGTAACCACTTTTTAGTTAACTTAATCGATTACGGTGAGCTCTGCTTTCCTTACAACAACTTGGTTGTAAAGTACGGAGTAAATTTTGTAAACGATGAAGTAATAGACATAGACCTCCACAGAAAGGAAGTAATTACTTCCCAAGGGAAAATTAAGTACGACTATTTGGTTCTTTCTTTAGGAATCGAATACGATTACGAAGAAAATCCTGCTTTTAAGGAAGCGTACTGGAGTTTTCCACCCGCTTTCAAGCCCGGAAGTGAACACCTCTATTTAAAAAGAATTCTCGATAGCTTTGAGGGTGAAAGATTCGTAATAACCGTGCCTAAAATGCCCTACAGGTGTCCTCCTGCACCGTATGAAAGAGCGGCACTGTTGCTTTCTTATATAAAGCAAGAGGGTTTAAAGGTTCACCTATACTTTATCGATGAAAACGATAAACCTCCGGTTATGACCGAGGGTTTTATGAAGGCTTATGAGGATTTCTATAAGGAAAACGCTACGTACTTAACGAGAACTAAAGTAATAGAAATAGACCCAAAGGCAAAGAAGATAAAAACAACAAAAGGAGAAATTAAATTCGATATGGCGAATTTCATTCCTCCTATGAAGGCTCCAAAACTTTTGGAAAAGATAGGTCTCCTGAAAAAAGGAGAGAAATGGGTAAAAGTAGATCCTCTTACTTATGAAACAAAATTTAAAAACGTTTTCGTAATAGGAGATAGCTGCGAAACTTACCTTCCTAAGAGTGGATACGCTGCTCATTCGGAAGGTAAAGTTGTTGCAAAGATAATTTCTTCTCGGATAACAAATAAACCTTGGAAAGGAGAAATAGTACAACACGGTATATGTTATGCGATGGTAAATATGAAACAGGCAATTATGATGGAAGTTGAATATAAATACGACCTTCAAAAGAAAAAAGTGAAAAAAATTGTCTACGAGGATAACACTTGGAAAGTATCTACGGCTAAACGTTATTACGAGTGGGCGAGGGGACTCTGGAGGGATTTATTCACTTAATTTAAGGGAGGGAGATTTATCTTCCCTTTTCCTTTAAAATTATTAGAACTATGAATGTATATGAAGGGGAATTAATAGCTGAGGGTCTAAAATTCGGCATAGTAGCCTCAAGGTTTAATCACGCTTTAGTGGATAGATTAGTTGAAGGTGCCATAGATTGCATAGTAAGGCATGGGGGAAAAGAAGAAGATATCACACTGGTGAGGGTTCCCGGTTCCTGGGAGATACCCGTAGCAGCGGGTGAACTTGCGAGAAAAGAATATATAGATGCAGTAATAGCAATAGGAGTTCTCATACGCGGAGCTACTCCTCACTTTGAATATATAGCCTCTGAGGTTTCAAAAGGTTTAGCAAATCTTTCTCTTCAGCTTAGGAAACCGATTACATTCGGTGTAATTACTGCAGATACATTAGAACAAGCAATAGAAAGGGCAGGTACTAAGCACGGAAATAAGGGTTGGGAGGCTGCACTCTCAGCTATAGAAATGGCCAACCTTTTTAGGAAACTAAGATGAGATATCGGAAGAGTTCAAGGGATACCGCCTTTCTTGTCCTATATAGGTGGGATTTAAGGGGTGATGACCCGAATGAAATATTTAAAGAAGTAGTTGAAGAAAAAGGTCTAAAAAATAAAAAGGCTTACGATTATGCAAAAAAGCTTTTGGAAACAACTCTGCAGTATATCGGAGACATAGACAGTATAATCGAGGAAAATCTGAAAGGATGGAGTATAGACAGGTTAGGCTATGTAGAGAGGAATGCCTTGAGGCTCGGAGTTGCAGAGCTTCTATTTCTAAAAAGTCAAGAACCGGGAAGAGTTTTTATAGACATAATAGATATAGTTAAAAAATTCACAGACGAAAAGGCCGCAAAATTTGTAAATGGAGTTCTCTCCGCAATATACAAGAAGAGTGTTAGCGCTTTAAAAGAGCAAAAATAAGGTTAAAAATAATTGTAATTACTATACTTAAAACTATCGATGTTGCTATAGGTATATAAATGGTGAAATTATCTTTATTAATCGTAATATCTCCCGGGAGTTTCCCTAAACCCAGCGGTAGCTTCTCAAAAACCATAAGCAAAATTCCCATAACTATCAGCAGAGCACCGATAAGAACTAAAACTTTTCCTAAATCACCCATCAATTAAATTTTAGTTTATGAGACAAATAGCCGTAATAGGTTCCTCTCAAGCAACAGAAGAAGAATACTCAGTTGCTTACAAGCTGGGCAAAGAGTTTGCTAAGATGGGTTTGGTTGTAGTTTGCGGTGGAAGAACCGGTGTAATGGAAGCCGTTTGTAAAGGGGCTAAGGAAGAAGGAGGACTTACCGTAGGTATAATGCCATCGTACGACGGCCATGAAGCAAATTCTTACGTTGACATAAAAATAAATACGGGCTTGAGTTGGAATAGAAATCCCTTGGTAGTTGCCAGCGGAGATATGGTAGTAGCTATAGGAGGAAATTATGGTACCCTTTCCGAAATAGCCTATGCGCTTATTTTGGGCAAATACGTAATAGGATATAAGACCCACAAAGTAAAAGGAGTTGAACTTATAGACTCAGTGGAAGAAATTGTTAAAAGGGTGAAAAATTTCTTCGGGAGGGGCTAAGTAAATGAAAGTTTTTATAACAGGAGCTACTGGTTTTGTCGGAAGATATATAGTGGAAGAATTATTGAATAACGGATATCAAGTTTACGCCGGTGTGAGAAATCCCGAAAAATTGGAAAACCTATTTGGTGAAAAAGTTAAAGGTTTCAAAGTAAACTTCGAGGATAAATCCTCTATAAGAGAAGCACTCGAAGATATAAAACCTGACTTTGTAATACATCTGATAGGTATACTCCATGAACTTCCCAGCAAAGGTATCACCTTTTACAGAGTGCATTATCTTTTTACACGAAATCTAATCGAAATTTCAAAGGAGACAGGTGTAAAAAAGTTTCTTCTCATGAGTGCTTTGGGAACTCACGATAAGGCTCCTTCTTGGTATCACCAAACAAAAAGGTTAGCGGAAAAGGAAGTAATCAGTTCAGGCTTGAATTATACAATTTTTAGACCTTCACTGATTTTAGGCCCAGAGCAAAAACTCTTCTTTGATATGTATAAAATCACAAAGTATATTCCGGTAATAGCCCTTCCGGACTACGGAAGGTATCTTTTCCAACCTGTAGATGTAAGAGATGTTGCGTGTGCTTATGTAGAAGCTCTACGAAATCCTGAAACTGATAGAAAGATTTATGAGCTTTGCGGTACAAAGGTAGTTAGCTTTAAAGAACTTCTCAAGGATATTTTTTCCTATTGGAATAGAAAAGTTCTTATGATTCCTTTGCCAAAGTGGTTTATGTACTACACCGCACTTCTTATCGAAAAAATCTTGGAGCCTCCTCCTTTCTCCTCTGACCAAATGAAGATGATGTGGAAACCGAACACTTGTGGAGCTGTTGCCGACGGAGCAGAATCTCAAGGGATAAAAGTAATTTGCAAAAGAGAACCTATTTCTTATGAAAAAAGTATCAAGTGGAGTTTAGAAAAATTTGATACAATAATTAAAAGATAATAATTCTCAAATAGGAGGTGGATGCCATGAAAAAATTGGCACTGTTTATAGCTTTGTTCACTGGAACGGGAATTGCCGCAGCGGAAAAAGCAACCAAGGAAGATACGGAACTCCTCAAACTTGCAAAACAATATTTCAAACCTCTACCTAAGGTGGCTGAAAATCCTGAAAACCCCATTACCCCTGAAAAAGTCAAGCTCGGAAAGATGCTCTATTATGACCCAAGACTTTCTAAAAGCGGACTTATTAGTTGTAATACTTGCCACAATCTTGCAAGGTACGGTGTAGATAACCTGCCTACATCTATAGGACATAGATGGGCAATAGGTCCCAGAAATGCTCCAACGGTATACAATGCTGCAATACATATAGCACAGTTCTGGGATGGAAGGGCAAAGGATGTTGAAGAACAAGCCTTAGGTCCTATGCAAGCGGATGTTGAGATGAATATGCCTCTTGATGAACTCATTGCAAAACTTAACAAAATCAAAGCTTATGTCAAACTTTTTGAAGAAGCCTATCCCGGTGAGGGTTTAACCAAAGAGACACTTGCTAAAGCAGTGGCATCATTTGAGAGAACAATCGTATCTGGAATATCTCCCTTTGATAGATATATTCAAGGAGATCTATGTTTCAATAATCCTGTCTCTGAGCTTTTTTGCTGCCTTCGCAATAATAATGCCGTTTCTGACAGGCATAAGCGTAAAAACAACAATATATCTGATAATGATCTTGACGGTGACGGAAACCTGGAAGTGGTACTAACCAACTTGTATGCTAATGATGCTTCACAACCCCAGATTCTTGTACTGGATAACGATCAATTTCACTGGGATTATGAAGGAGGTAAAGGTAAAGG
>QNXQ01000072.1 GCA_003978875.1 Aquifex sp.
AGAAAAAAGCGGAAATAGCAGCTAAGTATATTCGGCGTGTTGCAAACAAAGAATTACCATTTCCTCCCGACGGTTTAGGAGGATGCTGCTAATGTCATGGGAAAAGATTTTTCCCCAAACAGTAGGTATTCTCCCTCTTCCTTTCTCAGTTATTTTAGTACCTTATACAAATACGGGAAATCCAAAAGAGATTTTAGAGCTAAATCTTTCAAATATACCGAGCGAATGGAGATTTTTTAAAGAAATTTATCTGGGAAATTTTGATAAAGCGAAGGAAGAGATAAACTCTTTAGAAGACGGAGAGTTGAAGGATTACACTATAACAGTTTTAAAGTTTTCACAAAGTAATGATTTTTCTGTATTAAAGAATTTTAAGGGACACAGGTTATTAGAAAAGTTATTGGCTCTTCTAAATCCGGAAGAAGTTATGAACGTTGAAATAACCGAAAGAGAAGATTTTTATGTATTTTCGGAATTTATAAAAGCTAAATTCCTTCAAAATAAAAATACATCGGATGCAATCGCTCATTTAGATAATGCTCTTAGATACTTTTCCTTTGAATCTCCCATTTTTAAAGCTCAAATACTCCTTTCAAAAGCAAACATCATATTCAATGAAAAAGGAGCTAGCTATCATTTAATACAGCTTTATTTGGAAATCTTAGAGTTATTAAAGCATGTAAATATACCTGAGCTTAAAGGTGAAATTTTTTACCAACTGGGAAATTTATATTCCACATTCGGAGATATTCACGAAGCTGTAAAGTATTATGGCAAAGCTTTAGAAGTTTTCACTAAAGAGAATAATCCCTATATGTATGCTTTGATAAACAACAACATGGGCTTAGCGTACTTATCCATTCAGGCGACGGATATTGAAAGTCAAGTAAAGCTGGCCTTGGGAGTACAGTGTTTGAAAAAAGCTTTGGAAGTATTTAAAAAAGAAGAATTTCCCGAGGAATGGGCTAGCGCTACTTTGAACTATGCAAATGCTCTTGTATATCTCCCTACCTCGAATCCTACAAAGAACCTTATTAGAGCTTTAGAGTTATATAAGGAGGTTTTAGCGTATAGGGAGAAAACCGGAAATATGGAAGGATACGCGAGGGTTTTAGCTAATATGGGAAATGTTTTAGCTCATTTAGGTCGCCTAAAGGAAGCAAAGGAAAGCTTGAAAAAAGCAAGGGAAATATTTATATCCCTAAAGCTTTTTGAAGAAGCTGCAGGTGTTGATGAAATTTTAAAAGAAATTCAAAGTGTGGAGGCGGCTAAAAATGGAAAGTAAAAGTAAAATTTCATTCGAAAAAATAGCTGAGGAAATAGATAATTTAATAGATAGTTTTAAAGAAGAGGATGAATCTGTAAAAGAGAGAATAAAAAAACTAATTGAGTTAATAGAAGAATTTAACCGTATAGGTATTAAAAAAATTGTGAAATTATTAAAAGAACATCCTGAGGGTAAAACCATTTTAATGACATTGGTAAAAGAACCCGAGGTCTACGCTTTATTTTTAAAACACGGAATTATTAAGCCAAACGTAAAAACACAAATAGCTATGGTACTGGAAAAGGTAAGACCTTATGTAAAATCACACGGTGGTGATATTGAATTTGTAGACCTACAAGGGGATACTGTTATAGTAAAAATGTACGGTTCATGTGTCGGATGCTCGCAAATAGAAACTACTTTACGGGAAGGAATTCTGGAAATTATAAAACAAAAGTTCCCCCAGATAAATAATATAAGGGTCATACCTGTAAGAGTTAAAAATAAAAACGGTAAAGAGAAGAGAATCATTCCCTTGGATACTTTGAAAGAAGGTGAAGTATTTAACTATAAGGATGAAGATATAGATATCATACTTATACAATATAATGGGGGAATATACGCATATTACAATGCATGTCCACATCAAGGACTTAGCCTTAAAAATGGGGATTTGTCGGGTGAAGTTTTAACTTGCCCATGGCATGGGTTTAAATATTTAGTTACCTCCGGAGAATGTTTAACGGTAAACTACCTTCAGTTAGAGCCTGTTGAGATATTTGTAAAAGATAATTGGATATGGGCGAGAGTTTAAAAGTATACCCTATACTTGAACTTGGCGAACCCTCAAAGGGAGGTTTTATGTTACCCGATAAATCTGTATCCAACAGAGCTATGTATAGTCCTAGGGGAGTTTTTTATGACGGAGATATTTTAGTAGTAGCTGATACGGGAAATCACAGGGTATTAATATGGTTTTCCTTACCTGAGGAAGATTATACACCTGCCGATGTGGTAATAGGTCAGAAAGATTTTTTATCTGACAGTCCAAATGCGGGGGGAAATCCAGAGATAGGAATGTATATGCCTTGCGGTGTATTTATAAAAGATAAAAAATTATTTGTAGCAGACTCCTGGAATCACAGAATACTCGTTTGGGAAACTATTCCCGAGGAAAATGGTAAAAAGCCTGATTACGTTATAGGCCAAAAAAATCTAAAAGAAGTGGAGCCCGTGAAAGGATTAGAAGCAAAAGGCTTTTTCTGGTGCTACGGTTTGTCTTTCTACAAAGACTATCTTTTAGTTTGTGATACAGGAAATAAAAGAATTATTGGTTGGAAAGGTGAATTTGATTATTGGAAAGACCCTGATATCATTATCGGTAAACGCTATAATTATCAATGGCCTCACCATATTTCTTCTAACGGAGAGATAACGTTTATAGCTGATGCGGGTTTACATCGTGTGGTCGGATACAAAAAAATACTTCAAGATTCCATCCCAGGAGTTGTTTTAGGTCAAAAAGATCCTTTTCATGTTTCTGAAAACTTGGAAATGCAAAATAAAAAAACTTTAAGATTTCCTTATGGAGTCAGTTTATCGGATAAATTTTTAGCTATTGCTGATACAGGTAATCATCGGGTTCTTATATGGAAAAAAATACCTGAACAGGGATATGGAATTCCGGCCGATATAGTATTAGGACAAAGGAACTTTCGAGAATGCGGGGAAAATAGATGGGAAGGAATCAAAAAGGATACACTGTGTTGGTGTTATGGAGTACATGTATATGACAATCTTATATTTGTTGCAGATTCTGGAAATAACAGAATTGTTGTTTGGAAATTAGAAGAGTAAGCTAAGAAGGCATTAATGGTAAAACTTACCACGCTTTTCTCTTAAGCAATAAGTTCTTTAAAGTAGGAGTTTTAAAAGAATGAATCAGTTCTTTGCACTTTCTTTTTTTTTCTCCTCTCAGTTCTCTAACAAGCTCCTGAAGCTTCACAGATTCATAGAAATCTATTTTTTCTTTAACCTTTTTCTTTTTATAAACAATTCCCTTTAACCATGAAAAGTGAGCTACTTCCTTTTCTACTTCTACTATTTGCCATGAAGGATAAGAGTGAATTATCGGAACTATTTTTTGCCAAATCTCTATGTAATCTGAAGGCTTACAATTAGTAACTACGAATTTTTTGCATTCTTCACACACTCCCCATTTGCTCCCGAAAGAGAAACCTCCGCTAAAGCCCATTATCCAGAACGTTTCTTTGTTACAGTAAAGACACTTATCCCTTAATATTCCTTCTTGCCGGCCGATAATGAGAACACCGAGAGGTATGTATCCGCCGCCTAAATAGATTGTGCCTGCGTATGCAAAGGAGAACTTGCAGTGGAAATACTCACCGCAGGAAAGTATTTTGTGAGAGTTTTCCAATATAAGGTCCATATTCTCTATAAAAAGGTTTAATTCCCGTTTCTTATGTTCTTCGGATTCTTCAGGTTTGAAAGATTCTATTTTTAATCCCACAAGAATAAAAATAGTGTTTATGAATGAAAAATTTCTACATTAAATCCCTTTGGAAGCTACAAGGGAAACTTCGATTAATATGTTTTTGTCTTCATTCATCGTAACTGTGCATAGCAGCGAACTATCATCGTTTATTCTTTCTTGAACAACATCAATGTAGAGATTAAGCAAATCAAAATCCACATTTTTACGAGCTCTTATATGCATCCATAACTTCTTGGATTTTGATACATATACGCCTTTTCTTTGCAAATCGATAAGTGTTTCATCGAGAGCTTTTAGATCTTCATTCTTCTTTTATATGTGTAGACTTATCGGATTTCAAAAATTTCTTCAACGGAGTTGATAAAACAAGTTACGTATTTTTTGTAGGAAGAGGAAAAACGAAGAATGAAGATCTGAAAGCTCTCGATGAAGCACTTATCGATTTGCAAAGAAAAGGCGTATATGTATCAAAATCCAAGAAGTTATGGATGCATATAAGAGCTTGTAAAAATGTGAATTTTGATCTGCTTAATCTCTACATTGATGTAGTTCAAGAAAGAATAAACAAAAAGAGTTCCTTGCTATGCACAGTTACGATGAATGAAGACAAAAACACATTAATTGAAGTTTTCATTGTAGCTTCTAAAGCGATTTAATGTTGAAATCTAAAAACCTTTATCAAAAAGATATCCACACTTGTCTATAAGGTGTTCTATAGTTTTTCTTATTAAATCTTTATGTTTTTCTTGAATTAAGAAGACATAATGTCTTACAAAGTACCTTTTGAATTTTACAACCTCCAACTCACCTTTCGAAATCATATCCTTTAACTTTTCAATTCGTTTTTTATACTCATCCA
>QNXQ01000157.1 GCA_003978875.1 Aquifex sp.
TTAAAAGCTTTGAGGATATGGAATAAGATAGACTCGGAGATACAAAGAAGTCAGAGAAACGGAAAGCCATGGTATAAATCAAAAACTATCTGGTTTAACATCGTTTCTCTGACTTCTTTGTATCTCCGAGTCTATCTTATTCCATATCCTCAAAGCTTTTAAAACCTTGCCTATCATTTAATCAACTCCTTTTTCTTTGCGTAAGCCACCGCAAGTTCCCTGAGAAGGTTTATCACAAACTTAGACGTTCCGGTGATTATTTTTGAGAGCTCCTCGTTAACGTACTCAGCTTTCTTCTCTCCGGGTTCGTTTCCGAGTTTCCTCTCCGCTTCAATAACGAGTTCTGTGGCTTTCTTTACAAGCATGTTCGCTAATTCCATGGAGACATTGGTCAGTTTTGCGAAGACCCACGGAATTACTTTCTCCCAGGGAATTACTGCTAAAATCACCCTCCACATGGGTTTTAAGGTAAAAGCTCCTAAAGGAAGAAGTAGAACGCTTTGTTCAGATAACTTGAAAGCCGTCCTGGAGCAGAGAATTTACTGTTCTTTCTATTTGCTGACGTGTTTCTTCCCTGTATTCATCGTATTTTTCGGAAAAGTAGTCCCACAGGAAATCGGGAATGAAAATCGGAAATTCCGAGGGCGCATCAATTAATTTTATCTCACCGCTTATTTCTACATTTTCGGGATCGTCGTTTTTAGGAATTTTATAACCCGCAAAGGTATCTACAGATTCTTCAACACCCCCTTCCGTCCATGCCATCTTGTAATAGGTTGTAGCACTGACCCTTCCGTCTCCGCTTGTGCCTATCACCATGGCATCATTCGGAATCAGTTCAAGCCAAAAACCGTTCCCTGCTATATAAACTCCGGGCTGGGAAAAGTAAGTGTACACGCCTTCCACGAGAGGGAGAAAAGTAGAATAAGAGGTACCATTCCCCGCAAAGAAAATATCTCCGCATTGTACCCTTCCGTGCCAGGTCGCAATATCGTAGGCGCACCATCTTGCAAAGCGTATTGCTTCTTCTTTCGTAAGTATGGGTTTTATGCTTACGCTTGCCACAACGTTATACACGCCTTCTTGAGTTCTCTCTTTAAAGAAGGTTATACCTGCTCCGAGCAAAAATGGGAGCTCTTCTACGCCGATGTAGCTCCTGAAAGAGAAGTTTCCCACATTCATGGGGTATCTTTGGATATATTGACGGTAGCCCTTTTGTTTAATAACTTCAATCGCTTTTCTTGTAACTTCGTTCAAGTCCAAATCAATATCCATCCTGCACGTGTAAATTCTCATATCAACTCCCGGGCTGTGTGTTTCATATTCCTCGTAAAAAGCACTTCCTACATCTATTTCAAAACCCTCATACCAGTCCCAAGTGTTTGGAATGAGAATCCTCTTCATGACACCGAAACCCCCAAGTTTGTTAAGTAATCCTGAAGTGTGTCCGGAGAGTGAAATCCCCAGAAAACAACTTTTAGCCTTGCATGCGCTTTCCCTTTCCTCCGGACTTCTATCCGAACTCCTCTTCTTTCGTGTTTAACCTTTACGGGAACTTCTGCCCTTAAGGGTTTTGTGAAGTGAACGAGTAGGTAAACTTTCTTTTGGGCTAAAAACTTTTGAACGTATACCTGTGCTTCTGCGATTTCTCTAACGAAAAAGGTTGTTTGAAGTATAGCCTCGCTTCTTGCCATTAAAGCTCCCTCAAGTATAGGGTTGTAGTGGCTTCAGAGGTGTTTACTCTGTGAGAAACCCCTTCCACAACCCATGTCCTTCCGAGACACGTGCACCTTTCTCCTACTTTCACGGGAAGGAGGGGAACTTCCACCGTTGCCTTTATTGCGTGTTTTTTGAACATCTCTCTCCCTCTTTGAATAGCCCATTCCAGCGTCTCCTCGTCTATATCCTCATGTTCAATTTTTGCGTCGTAAGGCTTTAGGGAGAGGCTTCGGAAAGGTTCTTCTGTATCGGTGGAATTGGGGGTAGTTGTGGAAGTGGTAGCGGAAACCTCTCCTCCGTCTACAGGAGCTATAACATAAATCGGAGGGAGAGAAAATTCATTTTTAACCGTTACCGTGTTCACTTTTGTTCTGCCGTAAGGACCGTCTATTTCGCTATCTACTTCAGTATGTACCTGTGACACACTGAATACGTATTCTTTCCCATTCACTTTTTGCTTCTTCTTTAGGCTAATCGATTCTGAAACGCTCACGTGAGTTTCCGTTTTTGTTATGCCGTCTCCCGGTAATAAATTTACGTATTTCAGTGCATCTCTTCTGCTCAAATATCCCCCTTCTTGTGGCATGTAAATGTATTCCGTGGTGTAGGTTACCCTGCTTCTAGTTTCAAGCACGTAACCGCATCCTATTTCTTTCTCCCCTTTCTGTTCGTAAGAAGTAGATGATGAAAGCAGGGTAAAATTGTATACAGGAACAAAAGCTGCAACGTCCCCGACCACAAAAGAGCCTGCACCCACACCTACTGTAGGGACTATGGTAAACCCTGTCTGAGCCCACCCGTATGTTGCCGTGCTTGATACGTTGTCACCGTAAGTACTTGTAGTGATAGATACTACCCCGTAAGCGGGAGCTTGGTTTATAAAGTCCATATAAGTAAGCGTCTTTCCGGGAATATATCTTCTGGGCAAGGGGCCGTACTGTATGGTGGTAGACTCAACAAGCTTTACCTTTCCTTTTTTAGGATCGACTATGTATGTGTTTATTGTTTCGGAATTTCGCGTTCGAGAAGAAGTGGTAACTGCAAATGCCTCTGCGTTACATTCCTCTTCCTGCTTCTTTTCCTGCCCCTGTTCCTGTTCTTCTTGTTCCTGTTTCTCCTGCTTCTGTTCAGCAGGGTTCTTGCCGTTTGTCACGAGAAAGTGTCTTATGTTCCTGTCCTCTTCTACGACGCTGTAGGAAAAGATTGCCTTGTCGGGAATGTTCCAAGTTCTGGGAAGGGCGTTAAAGAGAAGGTAGACCGTTTTTGTGATGGAATCAACATAAATGATTGGGGCGAAGTCTCTGAAATAATTTGCAACTATTTGAACCACGTTTCCCTCAACTTCTCTTCCGTAGCACTTGAGAGGAGGAATTTCATCAACGTATAGCGAATAGCCGAGTTCTGCGAGTATGGAGGAGAATAATTCCACAGCGTTTTTCCCCGCTATGAACTGTCTGTTTACTTTAGCTTCCCTTCTTTGGGGAATATTGTTCGCTATGTAGGTTCTGGCTATTTTGGGGAGGCGAAGGCTTACCACGTACTCCGTCTTTTCGTGCCTTACTATTTTCTTGGTTATCTTTCCTCTGACGAGTGGAACGTTAAAAAAGCTTATCTCTACCAGGTCTCCGAGATTTAATTTCCTTCCTGCGGTGAACCTCGCCTCAAACACGTAGCTTTTGGGAGGATGGGAGATTGCCACTTCCTTTACGTCTTCAGCCTTTCCGTTTACTTTTACTTCGTATACGGGAACCCTCATGTCGCTTCCACCTCAAGCCATCCGGTGTAGATGTCCGCTCTTTGTCTGATTGCGGGCTCTTTTATGTCTCTTACGAAGTGTCTCAGGTCAACCTTCTTTATCTTTCCTGTAAAGGAAAAGCCTTCGTCGTCAACGGTCACGGTTTCTCCGCTTAGGGCTATGTCTTTTAAAAGCATCGCCTGCTGATAGGTGCAGGTGTTTACTCTTATCTTGTAGCTTTTGTGGGCAGGGAGAAATACAACCACTTCTCCCGTTATTGTTCTTCTTGTTCTGAGACTGGCGCAAGCTTTGTCCTCAACCCACGCATCTTCAAGGACTACCTCACCACCGCTCCAGACTATTCTCATTGTTCCGTCTCCCAGCCGGGGGTGTAGTCAAGGGAAGGTTTTAGTCGGACGGTAACCTGTCTCCCCTCAAGTTCCTGAAGGGCTTCCTCTATTTCGGAAGTATCGGGTTCGAGTTTTACTTTCAACGACTTTTCTATTTCAGTTCCTTTTCCGGGGAAAAGGTCTTGGATATCCGCTTCTACATCAAGGGGTATATCTTCCATTACCTCTTTTAATTCCTTTAGTTTCGTCTTGGCTTCAGACAGGTTAATGTCTGTTTTTATCTCACTTTCAAGGTCAAGTTCTTTCAGCAAGTTCTTAAACTCCGTTAGTTTTTGTTCAGCTTCGGAGGTATCAAGTTCAACCCGCACCTGCTTCTTTTCGGGATTTGTCGGTGATTGAAGTTCAGGACTTTTTTGCGCTTCTTCTGCTTTACCTTCTCCGGTAAAGAATCTCTTTACTTTCTTATATGTCTCTATTATCCACCCGAAGAGTGTTTCAAAGACGGCCTTGACTTTCTGGGCTATCCACGAAAGAGCCTCCCCTATCAAAAGCCCGAGTTTCACAAACACAGCAAGAAGTATTGATTTTGCCAGTGCTCCCAGCCTCATGAACCACGACAGGGCTTGCTTTACCCCTGCTCGGATGTTCTTGAGGAATTCTATAACTCCCTTCGGGCTTGAAAGCGCCTTCCACACGACCGCTATGTATGTACGCAAGCGAACAAAAAGAGGAAGGAGTAGTCTTAAGACTCCGATTAACTTCATGAAGGGAATAGCAATTACCGCTACCGTAGCAACGTATCCGGCTATCTTGAAGAGAAGGTCAAA
>QNXQ01000206.1 GCA_003978875.1 Aquifex sp.
AAATATACTGATTTGCGGCAGAAATGAAGGTCAGATTCGTTCAAAACACATCAAAAACTATAGGAAATACCTTGGTTTAACCAAAAAAGACATCCCTGTGCACTTGTAAAAAATTACCAATAATTGTAGCTAATTCTTGTCATTCTCTCTTTCTCTCTCTCTCTCTTCATAAACATTCTCACAACAAACATTCTCACCATAAACATTTACAAAATCATCACTGCATTTCTCTTATTTCCCCCCTTAAGAACAGGTCACTTTTCATGACCAATCTGTGGCAATATTGACCTTCTCGACCTTATCAAGAGGTGGCCCCCATCCCTGCATTGTGACTGGCCGAGACGGAAGGCGTGACCCCATCCCTGCACTGTGATTGGCTGTGACCTTTCTTCTACATGACCCATCTGTGGCGAGTAATTATTTGGCTCCCTAAGTCACTCTAAGTCAGCAGGATAAGTGCATGAGTCAGTAAGGCATGGAATCTGGCAATATAACAAGGCAACATCGCCCATAAGGCTTAATAGTAACAACATTTTCAACCCAAACATTGGTCATTCTCACCATTTTCCGACACATCCCCGCTTTTCTCTCATAAAACACCCACACAAGCCTTATTTCCCTTATGTAGTGGTGGCCGGCCATGCAATTACTGCCTGCACGTGTCCTGCACTCACCTGGCATGCTGTCACGGCTATACAAGGCCAGGAAACACGGAAAATGTCACGAGGTCTCAACACAAGCCCTCTGTCAGCTGTTTCAAAATGGCGTCGCTTCACCACCCAGCTGATACCATATATTTCTTTACTTTTAATAAGGAAACGCATTGCGTTTACCTTTTTTAGTGTAAAATATTATGTAGTTAAATATTTCACAAGCAGAACCTGTATATTGGAGTGTATTAGGAATATTATAATAAATTTTCAAAACAGTCACTCATACATAGATGGAAAGAATAGAACGCATCCTGTGTGTTGTATATTTTGGTGAATTTTCACTTTCTGGCAATGCACTCTATACAGTAAGGGATTCCTTGGTCAAATATAAGCTTTTTCGATGTATTCTTTGCTGTTTGGGACGAAAATTACCATGAAAACACTCGAAAATACTGGGTTTTGCTCATTTATCAATCCTCCAACACCTGACGCCACCTTGCCAGAAAATAACCCTTAAACAATTAGTTGATTACAATAATTCACCTGGACTCTTAACAATAATAATATTTTCTTTGGTTTATAACGAAGAACACAGTATCATTCTATAGGCTAAGTAGAGACATAGGTGTTATAATTTAATCTTAGACAGTACTTAACTGAGGGTGGATGTCTCTTACTAAAAATTATGGTAGCGTAAATGATGTGAGCCGAGGTTAGGTAATTTACTGGCGGTTTACAAAGTGAATGAACTGTTTGGAGGACGAGTAATGAGGGTTGGAGGTTTACAAGATCATTAGCTAATTCAGGCCACTACATGGAAGTTATCATAGGGCTGAAAGGGGCGATTTCGGTAGAGTTTGGATCTTGACATCTGGTTAGTTCACTTGGTAGACGAAACTTAGCTGGTGGGAGTAATCCTGGGACAGCTGCGAATCATAGTTAAGATAGAATGGAGACTACATCTGCCAACCTCAACTGGTTACCAACATAACTCGGGGACTAGGATGTCACGTGGCTACAGAGGTGATAAAACTCTAGGGGGTGACACACTCGGGGGTTTTAATCCTTACGAAAAGAGAATTCACTTATCATTTTCCTGATCAATGCAAGCACTTGGACACGTTACAGACAATATCCACTTATGACGGGGGCGGATTAAATGTAATTAATGTTACCTTTAGACTGGAAGAGCGGTGATCGCTACACTTTTCCTGGAGATAGTTGCTTGCGTGTGTGAGGGCGATCGCAGGATGCTAGATCACCTTTTTGGAGGTGATCTGTACGATACCTCGACTTCGATTTTCTTAAACTGGGAGGGAAAGTTAACTATCGTGCATTATTATATACGTCAAGTAAAAATTACATGTACTGAGAATGATTACTTGCCTACTCGTGAACTATTGTAAACGTACGTGGGGAAAAGTGTTTATTAAAATATTATGGACCTGAGCGAGGGAAATTCCTTGAGATGACTCACGGCGGGTTATTTAAATGATATCACTATTCCTATGCCTCGTTTGTTTCATTACACCTGTCCTTTGGAACTCTCGTGAGGCAGAAACTCTTCACATATCTTACACATTCCAGTCCTGGCTCTCTCTCTCTCTCTCTCTCTGTACAGGCTACCCCGGCCCTCCTTCTTCTCGTCTTCCTCAGAACAAAGTTGTCAGGTCGAGATAACAGCCACCCACTTTCAAAATCCCCATATATCACGTTTCCTTAACAACTGTTAAAGAATAGTAAAGATTTGTACAAGTAAACGTGTAATTATTAATATTTAACTGATAACCTTGACGCGTCCCTAGCAACTCCCGTACGTAAGGCTGATGAAATTCTCATATTTTCCGCATTCCAATCCTCTGCTCTCTCTCTCTCTCTCTCTTTCCACCCTACACGGGGCCTTCCTCCTGATAATACGGACGTGTGGAAATCAATGTAGTTTTTCGTTCTTATGTATATGGGAAATAAGGGTGTTTTTCCCTCCACTGGTCGATGGAGGCCGGAAAAAGGAAGAAAGGCAGGATGAAGCTGAGAGTTCGTTATGATCGATACAACAACAAGAAGTACTAGTGACCTGTCGTTTGGTGGTCAGTCCTTGTTAAAAGGGTGTGGGTAGGGAGGAATGCTGGCCAGGCCCTGTACAGTTGGCGGGAAAACAGTGTTATGATGGTCAGCTGTTGTCAAGAAATTGCATCTTTCAAGAAATAAACAAATAGTGTTATGATTTACAAGCACTAATCTCTATTATAATATAGATCAAGTGTTTACAAATATGTTGTGGAGGGCTCGCATCTTTAAATCATTCAATTACTTTACAAATCATTGAACGAGTGAATTAATAGTTATACATCCTTCTAGTCAAACAGCAAACTGGTATTAGCGGAGGTAACAGTGTGTGCTACGTTATATAATGGAGTCATCTGTGGGTTACATGGACATGCACAACACCTCTGTAAAAAAAGGAGTATATTAATGGATAGCCAGGCTGACAAATGAAGGCAATTGGTCTTCTATATTATGATTAATGCAGAAGGTAACACAAGGAATGAACAATGGGAGGAGAATGGGGGAGAAAGGGAAGTTATACCAGTAATGTTCTTGGTGACTGGCTGGCAGGGAGTACTGGATGTTAGTGTATTACTGCTCTACTGACTCAGGGTGAGGAGCTGCCACCCTTGCACCCTGCAGCAGGATGTGAGGAGGCCTTCTGCTGCCCTCCAGGAACTGACAGCAGATGGGCAGGGCAGGGCAGGGAATAGCTGTCTTACCTATGATACCTGACTTAACCAAGTCCTCCCAAATCACAGGATGTCTCCCTCCCACTGCTTGGTTCTGTTGTGCCAAGTAAAATACCAGCACAAGGGTTCCCAGCCCTCCACCCTTGTCCCTTTTGGTCCTCCTATGCCTGGCAGTCTCAGGTCTGGCTGTATGGTTGACCTACCACAAAGCCCCATCCTTGCCTTATTACATTACACATGTATCTGCATGCATACATACATACATACATACAGATACATGTTTATATATTATGAAAATGCTACCAAAAAAATGCTGAAAATATATGAAAATTAGAAAATACATCAATAAATAAATAAAAAGTTAAACAAACAAGTACAGAATGCAGCAAAATGTGTGGATATGAGTGAATGGAGAGTGTACGTATGTGTAAAAAAATTATTGTGTGAGGACCAATATAACACCAGGCATATATTGGCCACTTCATTGCCACAAAACAGGTTTGGTAAATGGCCAGTCACATCATAACTACAAAAATAAACAAAGTCAATAATAAAACACCATGAAAGACTAACACATTTTTATTTTTCCAATACAATATTAATTGTTATGAAACAGACAATAAACAGCATACCTTCTGTGTGTACTGTTGTCACCTGTTTTATTCTTTACTTATACTGTATAAAAAGTGAAAAAAAGTACAAAAGTTTTCCTCTCAATCCCTTACGTTTTTAACCTGGAACATAAAATGCACTCAGAGAGCAATAAGGGTTGTTTGTCCACCTTTTCTGCTGATAACCTAAGATTTATAACCTGCTGATGCTACACAGGGGAAGGGGGAAGGGGGCAGTAGGCATTGAGAGGGGAGAGGAGGTAGGCCAGGTAACTCCTAAATAATAATATATATTGTAAGATTGTGACATTCCATTTACACACACACACACACACACACATGTCCCAATCACACCATGTAATAATCCAAACAGACAACAATATACATAATCAGAATTGAGTTTAACAACTTGCGTCCCTCTTAAGAGTGTCTAAATTATCCTTTCCTTTTGGAACTCTTCTACAACATACTGTTTAGGAATTAAGTGAACCTTTTTTATTCTTATTATTTTTTTGGTAGCCCTTGGCCAGTCTCCTATGCATGTAAAAGAAAGAAAGTAAAATAAAGAAATATCACTTGTAGAGATGTGTGGTGCATAGGCTTGCATGGGAGTGTAATGA
>QNXQ01000091.1 GCA_003978875.1 Aquifex sp.
TCAGGCAGTCCTTTCCCTGAAGAGCCACGGGAATAGTCCTTTCCTGGACGGGAGTGGGTTCGTAAAAACCTATTTCCTTTAAAGCCTCTTGGATTTCTGATTTGAGTTGTGAAAACATAACTCCTCCTTATCGTTGTTTTGGGGGGTAGGAAAGTTAAACTTTTCCTTAAACCCCGCCTACTAATTTAAACCAGATGTGAGAGAAAAGCAATCTAAATTTTTAGATGAAAAAATATGATATCATATTCAGTAATATTAGAAACATTGTAGGAGGGAAATGCCGATATGTCAGACAGTGTTTCGGAGAGGAGCTACGTGAACTTGCAAGGGGAAAAAGAGGTATCGATTATACACAGAATATTCCGTAGGAGGGGAAAGTTAATTTGCTCCAAAGAATCGTTAATAATCTCGTGTACTTGAATTGCGTAGGTTCTCAAGAAGTACTCTTTGCTACGCCACAGGTTATTGTCTTTGAAGAGCATTTCTTGCTTATATCGTCGTTAAACGCCCTAAAAAATGTTATTCAAAAACTAGAATACGAAATGGAAAATAAAAATGGATGTTTAGCTCCGCTATTTGACCGCGCGGATAGTATAAAGGTAAAACAGATCTATGATCCAGAACTCTGGGTAGATCTTTTACTCTTGCTTATACCCCGCGATGTAGCAAAAGAGTTAAATCTACCCTGGGTTTCTGTTAAAGTCCGCAGAGAAGGAAGTATGGGAGTAGTTAAAGGTGTGTTTGAAGATAGTAAACTTAGGGAATTAAAACTAATCTATGGAAATGCAAGGAAAGAGGGAGATGTTATTATAGGGAGCACGGGACAACTATCAAAGGGGGCAAATCTCTATGTAGTGGGTGGTAGGTTTTTAAAAAAGAGTACGGGGGAAAGGGATTATATACCCGTTGTTAAAAGATGCTCTGTGCTGGAAAGTAGTTCTCTTGTTTTTCCTGCTATAGGATCCAGTAGGGATGCTCATACAAAAAACGAAGTTTCAAATCTAACAGTTGGACTGGATATACCTTTTAACTTTTCACTTGCAGGTGCACCTGCACTTACATATAAAGGTGAACTCGTAGGATTTTTAACTGGTATATCTGACAACGGTTATATGAAGCTCTTACCTCTATACGCTTTTTATGAAATAGTTGAAAGGGTCATATCCTATGATGGAACATTTATAGAAGCCTTGGAACATCCAGTCTTCACCAAATATAAGGAAATAGTAGATAGTGCACGCACCGTTGAAAAGGTGGAAGAACCACGAGATCTCTTACAAGGTATTGATGACTTTGTTATAAACTTTGATGAGAAACAGAAAGAGGAGAGGGAAGGAAATAAGGGGAAGGTAGTTCCGTCGATCCAAGTTTTGAACAGAGCGTTAAAGAACAATAGAATAATAGAGGAAACGGAAGAGTTCGTTTATATAGGCGGTCTTACCGAGGGAGACATAGTAGAAATAGCTAAAGAGTCCGTGGTTCCCGTATATATAATGATTGGAGATAAAGCTATAGGTAACGGAACAGGATTCATATACAAGCAAAAAATCTATAAAGGTCGGAAGAGGTCTGAGTTGTTTTTCTTAACTAACCTTCATGTAATTCAACCTTTCTTGAGCATATCCGCAGAAGGAAAACTTGCGCAGGTAGTTATTCGCTTAGGCGATAATTATCTTAATATTACGAAAGTTGTTGCACCGAGGGGAGCTCTATTATACTTGGGTAAAGATTTAAGATACGAACCCTATGACTTCTGTGTTTTAATAGCAGAAGTCGATACAGATAAGGAATTTAAATTTTTCCATATCAGGAAAGGATTAAATATAAGGGAAACTGACAAAGTTATAGCTATAGGATATCCTATCCACACGGTTACCACCACTGAACTTTCTTATTCTGAAGGAATAATAAGTCATATATACGACGATACTAACCCTGATCCTAATTTAAAAAATGTTCTTCAGATTACCGCTCCCTTAAATCCGGGAAATTCAGGTGGACCACTTATAACACCTTCTCTCCAGGTTGTAGGTATAAACACCCGCAGCTTCAACGTAGTGCCTGGCGGTAAAATAATACAGAACATGAATATAGCAATCCGGATAGATCACGTAGTGGATACGTTATCCAATAAAAACCAACTGGAGTTTATAAGGTTGGAAAAACTTTCCGCAATATTAAGAAAGAAAATCAACAATGGTTGAAATGCGCAGAGAAGATATCCTTAGGGAGATATTTAGAGAAGTAAACGGTAAACTGGTAAAGGGATTTCTTGTAGATATAGATAATGGAGAATGTGAAATCTGGTTCCCCTATTCCCTTGAGGTTATGAAGCTCCTTTCCATGGGATCGCTTTTAGGTGTTACAAATTTCTCAAGCGTTAATGTATACTCGAGCAAGGAAGAGAAGATACTAAAAGAGGAGATGCACTTTACGGTCCTTCAGGTTAAGTATAAAAAGGCGGTTCATTATACAATAGAATCTTTGAAGCAGACACCATCTACGATAAGGTTGGAAGAAGAATTTACAAAACTCGTTAAGGACTGGGAGAGAAACTTATGGCAGGAGGAAAATCCTAATTTAAAGATTATCGTTCGTGCAGATATAACTGAGAAGGAGATTTATATACCCAGTATATCTAAGTTAGAGAATTTCGGTATTAGAATTCAGCCAAACACCCTTGAACCAGTTCAAGGTCATGAGGTTTATCTGTTAAACGACAAAGCTATAAGTATGGTTATAAACGCTGACGTTATAGGCAGGGAAACGTCTATGCTCATAGGAAAGCATAAGTATTATCCGGAAGTTGATGTGTATATTGATTATGATCAGCTTCTCAGGAGACACTTTGGTATATTCGCCACCACAGGTGCTGGTAAAAGCAATTTGCTTAGCACCTTAGTTCACCATCTGCTTGCGAACGACAGATTAAATACAAATGTGGTTATTTTTGATGTGAATAATGAGTATACAACCCTTTTAATAGATGATCTGATAACGGTGGAAGACTCTCACCTGATAATTCTCAACGAAGACTATATTACAGAATCTGTAAAGGAGTTTCTTAGAGGGAACGTAAGGTTTATACCTCAAGCGGCTAAGGATTTGGTGGACACCGTTGTTATTCCCCGTGCTCTTAAACCTCTCAAAGATAAGCTTTACCTTGCGATAATGAAGCTTCTGGAAAACGGAAAGGTGAAAATATTTGAAGGTGACTATTCCATAGATAGTCTCGAAACGGCTGTAATCGGGTATATACAGAATGAAATAGAACTAAGGGGCAGAAATGCCAAAAAGATACGGAAACTGCTGATAGAAGTAGTAAGTCAAGCCTTCTCCTCTCTAAAAGAAGTACTGAAAGGATCGGCAAGTGTAACGCACCGTAGCATAGATATATTATTAGAGTTGATTGAAAATATAAAGAAAGATAAGGCAAAGGATATCGCCGGTGCGGTCGAATATATTGAAGAAGTAAAGACTTTCTTACAAAGTATAAAGGAAAAACTTAAAGATAAAGGATATCTTTTCTCTATAGGTCCGAAGGGGATTATAGATATCCTTTCAGATGAAGATAAGAGCTTGGTTATATTTCTATCTGACGACGATAATAAACTTAGAGAATTTGCCCATTTTCTTGTAACCACAATGTATGAAATAAGGAAGAACAAGGGAATAACGGATCCACCGGTTCTGTTTTTCTTCGATGAAGCGGACATATTCATCCCTAAGGATGTAGAAACTAAGGACAAGAAAGAAAGGGCTTCCATCGCTTTATCTATAGAAGCCTGTAAAACTTTGGCGAGAAGAGGAAGGAAGTATGGGCTTGGTTTAGGTGTTTCTACTCAGAGGATAGCTTATAACGATTCGACTATTATCGCCCAAATCAATACGTTCTTTATAAGCAAACTCGCAAAGAAGTACGACAGGCAAGTTATAGCGGAAGCCTACGGTATAAGCGAAGAAGCCTTGGCTCAATCAAGTAGTTTCATACCCGGAAACTGGCTCCTTCTTAGTTCCTGTGCTACCGGTATCAAGAACACACCAATACCTATCCAGTGTGAAAATGCAGAAATAAGGATAAAACATTTCCTTGAAGATCTCTTTGAAGAGCTTTTAGAAAAAATCAACCGGACACAAATAGAGAAGCTTGCAAAAATCCATAAGGAAAATGAAGTCTTTTCTGAAGTAGATGATAAGCTTTGGATGGATGTAATACCAATAGTTGTAGAAGGTTAAACTCATAGTTTATGTGTGGGATGTTTTACCTTGTTAGGGAAAGAACTAAGCGAATATAGATATATAAGCTTTCCATGTTTTAGCCTATTAAAACAAGAAAAAGCAATCTAAATTTTTAGTTATGAAAGAAATCCTGTTTATCTTAGGGGTAGTAATGATTTCCCTTTTGGCGGGAAGGGCTATCAAGAGACTAATTGAAAAGAGAATGGAAGGAAAAGAAGTAAGGGAAATGGAAAACGGGGTGATTTACTTTTACTCGCCGAGTTGCAGTGTTTGCAGGGCTATAAACGGAGA